>NZ_VPAO01000044.1:0-37256 GCF_013419235.1 Acinetobacter sp. YH12098 | reverse complement strand
TAGAGGAATTGCCACAAGATACGATAAGCTAAAACGTAACTATCAAAGCGCTGTTGCTTTAGCTTGTATATTTATATGGTTGCCTCTTTAGCTCAATTTATCGGCTGTAAATGTCAACACACCCTAAGTAAGTTTCTTTAAGAAAGACAAATTTGATTATATTTTAATTGATATTCAATCGTTGTTTCGATTCAGACGTTTTGAAATGCTTTAATTTAGTTTTAATGTAGGTATAAAGTGAGCAAAGCTTTTTATTGAGCTAACTATGTGAGATCTATTTACATAAAACAGGCCGTGAAATAGGGGTTTTCAGTACCCTCCAATAGATTTTCATCTTGGTAATATTAGGTCGTATATTCCATGTCATAAAAGCAATCAGAACAAAGTACATTTCATATAAATAGATAGTAATACAGAGTAGGATTATTTTTTGCAAGATACGCCAAAATTTAAAAAGAGTAGATGAGCAGCTTGTAAGCCAGACCCACCAAGGATTCATTAAAAACACCTATATGGAGTATTTAGTTTGGAATAAAAAATCAGAACATAAAATTTGCAATCTAGACACTATATTTTTGAGATGGGATGATTTTAATTCTTTTTTATCATGTTACGAATTTAACTATTTTTTTCAAAAAAAAGACCCCGAAGGGTCTTTTTTTTATGAGGGTTTACTCAGCGCTATTTTCTTGGACAGGACTTTCTATCAATGCCTTTTTGCCAATTGGAATTTGGCGTGGCAGTTTTTCTTCAGGAATAATACGCTGTAAGTCCACTGTCAATAAACCATTTTCATATAGGGCTTGTTGCACTTCTATATGTTCATCTAAGCGTAAAGACAGTTTAAATGTACGACGAGCAATGCCTTTATGCAGGAATTCCACAGTTGTATCTTGCGCTTCAGTTGGTTTACCTGAAATGCTTAGCACTTGATTTTCTAAGTTTAGCGAAAGTTCATCTTCTGTAAAACCTGCGGTTGCCACCACAATGCGATAGCTATTTTCAGCCGTTTTTTCAATATTGTATGGCGGGTAATTTGGTGTGTCGCTTTGCATGGCATAATCAAATAAATCGTTGAAACGATCAAAACCAATGCTACGACGGAAAAGTGGGTTAAGATTTAAACTACTCATAATTAGAACTCTCTTTAATAAGCAAAGTTGTAACAATAAGAAATGTTCAGTGATGCTTGGCATCCACTGTTCACTAACAAGATCGTTTGATCCTTGTACATGTATCAATATCGGTCTGTGCTGATTTTTTTCAAGGGATTTTTATAAAAAAATTATATTTTTTGAATTTTTGTACCTTAAGTGATTTTAAAAGCAAAGTGATAATTCACATTTTAACGTTACTTTTCAGAAAAACTGACAAGCTTTCACTGGATTAAACATGTTATACATAAAGCAAAATGAGATTGCCTTACTGAAAATTAAAAAGGAATATAGATGATTGATCTCTACTATTGGGGTACACCCAATGGACATAAAATTACCATCGCTTTAGAAGAAATGGGTTTGGAATACCAAATTTTTCCGATTAATATCTTGGAAAATGATCAATTTCAGCCAGACTTTTTGAGAATTTCTCCGAACAATAAAATCCCTGCAATCGTGGATCAGAATGGCCCACGAGGAGAGTCGATTTCAGTTTTTGAGTCTGGTGCGATTCTGCAATATCTTGGACGTAAAACAGGTTTGTTTTATCCAGAAGATGAGTTTGAGCGCGTTGAAGTTGAACAATGGTTGATGTGGCAAATGGGTGGTTTTGGGCCCATGTTAGGACAAAATCATCATTTTAGTCGTTTTGCACCTGAACGTATTCCGTATGCAACTGAACGTTATGTAAATGAGTCTAAACGCTTATATAAAGTTTTGAACCATCAGTTGATTGGTCAAAAATTTGTGGCTGGAGAGTATTCGATTGCAGATATGGCTATTCTGCCTTGGGCACTGCGTCATGAATGGCAGCAAATTCAGCTGGAAGATTATCCATACGTGAAAGACTATATCGATCGACTGACGGCCCGTCCAGCGGTACAAAAAACCTTAGCAATACACGTTTAAAAAAAGAGCATGGAAACATGCTCTTTTTTTACGAAATAAATAGAAGCTTTTTCCACCAAGGTCTTTGGTTTTCTTTCAGGGTCTTGAGTGAGAAGGGCTGTACGGCAACAAAGGGGGAGGCTACACCATTTTCGATATAAGGTTTGAACTTGGCACGTAAAAGTGACTGCTCAACCCGCTTATCAATGTGTGTAAGTCCAGAGCTTTTGATTAATTCAGCTTTTTGAACTTCGCCGGTGGCTAAAACATATAGTTTGAAACTGAGGTCACGATTTTGATTGCCCAGATCGTCATTGTTGAAGTTAAAAATAGGTCGCTTTTTCCAAATCATTTGATCTTGTGTAATCAAGTGTTGTTTGGCAATTTCAGAAGGACTTTGTGCATATAAAGCGGTCAAAATTTGTAATAACACAATAAAACTTAAGCAAAGAATTTTTTTCATAAAGTGAGTTAAAATTATTCAATATTTGCGTGGCAGATTAGAAGTCTCATGTATAAAAGTAAAGTGCGGAAAGACTCACCTTAAGATTTTAGATAGGACGGAAGAAAATTCTAACGCTGTGTTAGAATGCGGCGCTGCCGAAAAGAACGCGTTGTTGACGGCTTAGTTGGACGATTTTGCGATGAAAGACTTTTTCTTAAATTTTACCCGTATTGTTGAAAATAACCCAAGAATCTATTGGAGTATTATTTTTGGTATTGCAGGCTGCTTAGTGCTATTTGTCGCTGAAATTGTGCATGTTCAAAATATTCTTGCAGATTTACATACCAAAGATCAAAACTTGATGCGAGCTGCGATTGAACCGATTTCTTCACAATATAAATGGTCGAGAATCGTTGTAATTGTTGCAGCAGTGCTTTGGTCAAATTTTGAATATTTGAAGTCGAAGAAAAAATTAGGTCTCTAAGCATTCGTTTCGATGTGGTCGTTTTTAGTTTTATTCTTCGCGGCATTTGGGGCTGCGACCTTACTTCCTTTACAGTCCGAAGCCGTATTGCTCGGCTTGTTGAGCTATGGTCAACATAATCCATGGCTGCTGATTGTGGTGGCCAGTATTGGTAATATTCTCGGTTCTTGTGTGAATTGGTGGCTCGGTTTAAAAGTAGAACATTATAAAAATAAAACATGGTTTCCCGTGTCAGAGCTGAAAATGCAGCAGGCACAGGGTATTTATCACAAATATGGTTATTGGTCTTTGCTGCTGAGTTGGCTGCCGATTATTGGAGACCCTATTACTTTAATTGCGGGTTTAATGAAAGAAAACTTCTGGCGCTTTGTGTTCATGGTGACCGTAGCGAAAACCGGGCGTTATCTCTGTATTTATCTTATATTTTTAGGTTTCTTCTGAGATAAAACAGGGCATTGAAACATTCAATCCCTGTTTGAAATGTTGAATCTATTACTTATTTACAGCCATTTACTTGAAACTGAATTTCATCTTTAAAGTTCGACTTTTTGTAGATCCAAAGGGTGCTCGCAGTACGTTTAACCGAGATCTGACTATTTCTTAGTGCTTCAACGACTTTCTGATCGAGTGCATAAATGCCAGAGCCTTGCTTGATCTTGACCTTTTTCACTTGTCCGTGTTTGTCCACTTTAAAGTTAAATTTGACTTTACGGTCGTGCTGTTTCAACTCATGACTAGTGAGATCTAATTTTGGTTGAGATACATATTGGAATGGCGTTTTCTTATTTGCACTTTGTGCATTCCAAACTTTTGAATCAAAGTTGAAATCACATTCAGGCGTATTGCCTTTAACTCTCAAATTAAACGCTTGATAGCCAATAATGGCTTTGGCTTCACCATTTTCTAAATGTGGTTTGACTTTAGCTTTTTTGACAGCAGAAATTAAGATTCGGTCGAGTTGATCGACCCCTGTACTTTCTTCAACACTTGCATCGGTAATTGTACCTTTTGCATTCGCTGTGACACGAATAATGGCCGCGCGGTCACGTTGCTTGAGGTCTTCATTGGCATATACTGGTTTTGGAAAAACCGACCAATTTAAACGCGTGGTTAAATGCGCAGGAGCAACTTCAATATTCTGTGCCGGAAGTTGATGGGTTTTGGTTGAAGCACTAAACGCTGTAGAAAATGGAGCGCAGGCCAAAAGGGTTAAGCACAGATATTGTTTCATAAGTCTATTCTAAGATCACAAAGTGAGTGATGAATGCGTCGATATTGCTGCGCAGTATTTCCTGTATTGGAAATACTGGCAAGGTTTAAATGGAAAATATGCCATTATTTTTTTGACTGATGGGTAATGTCGATCCCAAACAAGTCACGGGTTTTTGCCCAACTGATTGCAACTACAGCCATGGTCATACAGCCACCAAAGATTGTCGCCATGATCGTGCCCATGTATTTTGCTGCAAGTCCCGATTCAAAAGCTCCAAGTTCATTACTGCTAGAAACAAACATGCCATTCACCGCAGCAACACGACCCCGCATATTTTCAGGTGGATAAAGTTGCAAAATGGTCTGACGAACCACCACAGACACGCTGTCACATGCCCCAGTCATTGCCAGTGCAAAGAGTGATAACCAAAGATTGCTTGAAAATGCGAATAAAATGGTAAATACACCAAAACCCGCTACAGCCAATAACATATTACGCCATGCATGATGAGTTGGAGGGAATTTGGTCAATGCAATCATGGTGATCAGGGCGCCAATAGACGGTGCTGCCCGTAAGTAGCCCAAACCTTCAGGCCCCACTTTTAAAATATCTTCGGCAAAAATCGGTAAGAGGGCAATCACGCCACCAAAAAGCACAGAAACTAAATCGAGTGAAATCGCCCAAAGGACAATTTTGGTTTTCCAGATAAAACGAAAACCTTCACTTAAACTATCTTTTAAATTGTCAGATTCAATTTTAGGGAAACTGCGTTTACTGAGCAGATTAATGAGGACGAAGCAGACCGTTAGTAGTGCTGCAACACTGAGCAAACTGGTCTCACGGCCTAAAAATGCCAACATAAAACCGCCAAGCATTGGCCCAATAATCACCCCACTTTGCCAACCAATCGTTGTCCATGTTGCACCATTGGCATAGAGCTCCCGCGGGATTAAAAAAGGTTTAAGCGACGTTGCCGAGGGATTATAGAAACCACGGATCGTTCCAAGCCCAAAAATGACCGAATAAATACCCCAAGACAGTTGGGTGACATCAATTTGGCCGAGACCATATTGGTGAAATAACCCCCAAAGAATCAGTGGCATAGGTACAGAAAAAAACAGACAAATTTTCATAATGGTCTGTTTATTGAAACGATCTGCAAAGTATCCTCCCCACAAAGAGAGAGCAATAAAAGGAATTGCTTCGGCTAAACCAATTAAGCCCAGTGTTAGCGGGTCTTTAGTGATTTGATACAGTGAGTAAGCAACAATAATTTCTTGAATCAAAATGGCTAAGGTCAGACAAAATTGATTAAGCGTAACAATCGAGAAATCCCGATAACGTAGGGCTGCAAAAGCATCCTGTGCAGGTTTCATAATGGACAGTAATAGTTGGCGTGCCGACATTATATAAGCCTTATTGGGCATCGCTTATAAAATCATCGGAAAATCTATATCAGAAAATTAATTAAGTTCGATATTCGGTAGAAAGATTCGCTTTTGTTTTGAGCAAAGATGCTTTAGAATACTCGCTCCCTTACCTGCAGGGCGTCTTTGCAATGGTGCAGACGTGCCGAACAGGTGTTCAAAAGAGGTTCTTATGCCTAAGATGAAAACTCGCCGTGGTGCAGCTAAACGCTTCAAGCCAACTGCAAACGGTTTTAAACGTCACCAAGCGTTCAAACGACACATTTTGACCAAAAAATCTGCTAAGCGTATCCGTCAATTACGCGGCTGTGTAATGGTTCACGTAAGTGACGTTGCTTCAGTTCGCCGTATGTGCCCATACATCTAAGGAGATTATAAATGGCTCGTGTTAAACGTGGTGTACAGGCTCATCGCCGTCATAAAAAAATTCTTGCTCGTGCTAAAGGTTACTACGGCGCTCGTTCACGCGTATATCGCGTAGCGTTCCAAGCAGTAATCAAAGCAGGTCAATATGCTTACCGTGACCGTCGTCAAAAGAAACGTCAATTCCGTGCTCTATGGATTGCGCGTATCAATGCCGGTGCTCGTCAAAATGGTTTGTCGTACAGCCGTATGATCGCTGGCTTGAAAAAAGCTCAAGTGATTATCGACCGTCGCGTACTTGCTGACATCGCTATGCATGACGCAGTTGCGTTTGCTGCTTTAGCTTCTAAAGCTAAAGATGCATTAGCTGCATAAGTCTTTATGACATAAAAAAAGACCGCTTTTAGCGGTCTTTTTTTGGGCTTTAAATTCTTATGTAAGCTTAACCAATATTAATCGGTTTTTGTTTTAAGCTGGACATAAGCAAGGTCTCGGTGCTGAAAATGATAGTTATGCCAATGATAATAAATGGGAAATTCATAAATTGCATTTATTTTAAAGTGCGTGTTGTAGAAAGGTGTTTTGGGTAAAATATGAAAAGTTTGCTGGTTGTCTAATAACAACCATTTCTGACCATCTGCATCCATTGAGAGTAATTGCGCATCGGTCATTTTATGAGTGCCAAAATGCAAAGCATAATAACTATGCAATACCGGCATTAGAAAAAGGCTCAGGCTCAGCGTTAAAAATGTACTGGACAGCACGCTTCCTGTAAACGCCATTTTGGGAATATCTTTTTGTATCCACAATACGCTTGGAATGAAAATCAGCAGAAAAATAATGGCCAAACACAGCAAAACCGGATAATTGGAAATGTAAAAGAACTGCGCTTGCGCGTTTAAATATAAGCCCAAAATACCAATAGGAACGCTGCCGATAATCAGGTAGGCGATCCGCGGGCTGATCTTGGTTTGCAGAATTAAATTTTGCAGATCTTCTTGAGAAAGCGTCAGCGCCGCAATCTCATCCTGAAAATTATAATATTGTTTGAGTATTTGAATCAGCTGCCCTTTTTCATGTTCACTTAAGCATGCAAGGTGCAGTTGAGATTGAACATTTTTAAGGGGGAAGAATAAAAGCTGTGGATTTTCTTTGTTGGCAGTCTGATAAATGGGACGCTGCAGCCATGAGATCCGTTTTGGGCGTTTTATACCAAGAATGGCAAATTGACAGTATTCTACCTCCTGCCGCTGAATGAATGTGCTGAGAGGTATTTTCCACAAGCGGTAATAAATTTTATCAGGCGTAATGACCAGTTTAATCTGCGTTTTTAAGTAATCAATGACAATTATAGATACGATGTAGAGCAGGATCAGCTGGGCATGATCGGCTTGCAGCTTGTAAATCGGGAAATTTTTTAGGGTGAATTGCAGGTATTCAATCACTATGCTGACGTTAAGCGGTTGAGCTTGATCTCTAAACCATTTGAAAAAAGGTATAATAAAGACCATCGCAATGCCTAGTAAAATAAGCATTAAAATTGTTGGCCATGAAATCAGCGGTTTTTTAGCATAAATGTCAAATTCTGTTTTCATAAAGTCTCATAATAATTATGTTGAAATTTTATATTTAAGTGTTTGGTTACTATATTTAAATTTTGAATATTTGATCGATGCTTAGCGCTAAATTATATCTGAAAATGAATAGGCTAGGTAGGTGCTGCGCCCCGAGCCACGGTTTGTGCGTATTATGTCGTGATTTCAATGTTTAGCTTCGATCTTGTTGCCTGGCCGGTTTGTTTAATGCTCAGTTGAAGGCCCGCACATGCACACGGCGCTTTTCGCTCAGAACGGGAAGGTATTTATATTGCGCATGTTCATCATAATTGCGAGCAGAATTAATTCATTCATCTGGGGACAGCTAGAATCTGTTTTTTTTATAAGGCGTGCAGATAGGGGGGACGGCCATAAATGAATGGATAAATACCAACTGAAAAATTATTGGATCAATATAGTCTGTGAAAAGTGTGTTTTTATACTGCA
This sequence comes from Acinetobacter sp. YH12098, assembly GCF_013419235.1. NCBI lineage: Bacteria > Pseudomonadati > Pseudomonadota > Gammaproteobacteria > Moraxellales > Moraxellaceae > Acinetobacter > Acinetobacter sp. YH12098. The sequence continues at coordinate 29,237 of NZ_VPAO01000044.1, read as the reverse complement.
ATTGAACCTGACTTTATCAATATCGATGCAGATCTTTTGGATTATCATGAAGAATAAAAGTTAACCTACAGATCCAATGCTGTTATCTTGGAGTAGATTCACCAGACTCAAGTAGATCATCATGACAATGAAAAGAATAAATGTAGTCGGTACATCGGCCACTGGAAAATCAACCTTTTCCAGAGCTTTGGCGGAAAAATTAGGGTTACATTATATTGAACTGGATAACCTATTTTGGCTGGATGATTGGCAGGAGTGTCCTGACGAAATCTTTTTTGCACGTATCGAAGCTGAAATTGCCAAAGCAAAAAATGGTTATGTTATTGATGGCAATTATACTCGGACGATTCCTGTTAAATGGTCTGAAATAGATACGGTGATATGGTTAGACCTTTCGTTTCCAGTTAATTTATACCGCTCTGTAAAGCGCGCAATTTCTCGGGCTAAGTCCAAACAAGATCTTTGGCCGGATTCAAATAATCAGGAAAGTTTCTGGCGGATGTTTGGTCGAGATTCCATTGTCTGGTGGATGATTAAGACCCATAAAACGAATCGTGAAAAATATCTACAGATGATGAATGCACCTGAATATCAACATATTCAATGGATTCGTTTAAAGTCTGCAAATGCAGTTGATGCATTTTTAGAACAATTGGACTCTTATGTTTTTGATGTTTAAGTTTTGATGTTTTATCAATAAAAAAGTGCAGTTAAGTTACAGAAATAATCTTTATACCGCGCTTTGCGACATGCCTAATGTATGGATAGAAAAGAACAAAAGGAAAATAAAATGTTGGCTGAAATAGTTGGTATGGGTCAAGGTAGCATTACTGTAGAGCTCGAAATGATTCCCCGCAAAGGTGAGGCAGTCAAAATCATGTATGGTGCAGACGCAGAGCTTGAGGGGGAAGTAGTCTCTGTCAGTCATTATATTAATCAACATGCCGATCAGCATCGCGTTCGATTAGAAATTCGTCCGTTTAATTATTTAACGACCTCATAATTTTGAGGTCATTCATACATAAGCATGTTCATAAAAAAAGCCCTTCTATGAGAAGGGCTTTTTAATGTCAATCACATTTATACAGTTAAAGTCCGAAGTAATAAGCCAATAAGCAAATCACTACCGTAATAATAATTAAGGTAATCACTCCACCTGCACCGGGTTTATGGGTTGGATTAGGCGTGTGTGCATGCTGAGGATTTGATTTTCTTCGCTCAGTTTTAAATCCATCCAGAGGAGAGCTTTCGACCACAGGAGTTAAACGTGCAGTTTTATAGTGATTGGCGACTTTCACAATAAATTTTGCCGTTAAATCTTCAGTTTTTTGAGCAAAATGTCGCAAATTTAACTGTTCTTCAGGTGTATAGATGCTGCCATCTGCATGATAGGGATGCTGAATTTTAGACTGAATGTGGCGGTTTAATGCATCTAAGCGATGTAAGCTATCATGTGCGAAATCCGCTTGTGCATCCGTTGGCAAGAGTGCAAGTTTTGTAGATTCATTCGATTCGCTGCTTAGATCAGGCTGCGTACCATAATAAGGTGTGCCCAACACCTCCGGCTCAATAAAACCTTCCGCAGGTTTTTGTAAAAATAATTCTGCTTCAGTGAAGTTGTGAATATCATCCCATTTTGGTAACTGCATATCTGCTTCGATGCGTTTAATGAGTTTATGGTTCAGCTCATAGCGCCAAAAGGTTTCGCGACGTATTTGTAGTTGTTGGGATGCCGGTGCTTCATAGTCATTTTCTGCGTTATACCACTCGGCAAGTTCTTTACCAAAAATCCACGCCTGCTTTTTATTTTGTTCGTGGCTCACAATAAAATGGGCAAAGGGAAGAAGTTCAACGTTAGCATTCGGATTTTGTTCATCATTTAGCAAGCTAGAGCTATGTAAACTTAAGCGTTGTACCCCTTGTTTTTTTAAGCCTTCTAGCCAAATTTGGAAATGTTGAGCCAATAAATGCTGTGATAGCAAATCACGAAAATGGAAACTGTGCTGATCAAAAATGTGGTGATTCAACCAACGTTGAAAACTCAAACCTTGGTTGAGAAATTCATTGCCATAAGTGACGAGTGTGAGCTGTTGTTTCCAGATTGGATCGAGTGCCATAAAGATTGGATCCCATTGATATTGTGTTTATCTTATACTTTTTTTAAAACTTGATGCTAATGCAATTTTAACTTGTGAATGCGCTTCATCATAACGGCTAAAAACTGTTAGAATAAGGGGTTTATATTATTTTTTTAAATTGTTGCTTTGAGAGTTACTATGTCACTGGAAGCCCTGACCACTGAAGCGCTCGCTGCGATTGCAGCAGCAGAGGACCTTGCTACACTCGACCAAGTGCGAGTGCAATTTACAGGGAAGAAAAGCCAGCTCGCGGAACAATCGAAGTCGCTCGGTAAAATGGACCCAGAAGAACGTAAAGTTTTTGGTGCTCAAATTCATGCCGTTCGTGAATCGATTACTGGCGCACTGACTGCTCGTCAAGCTGAATTACAAAAAGCTGCATTAGAACAAAAGCTTGCTAGCGAAACGATTGATATTACTTTACCCGGCCGTGGTCAAACGGTGGGTAGTATTCACCCTGTGACTCAAGTTCAAGAACGTATTTGCCAATTCTTTACCAAAGCTGGCTTTACTGTTGCGACTGGTCCAGAAGTTGAAGATGATTATCACAACTTTGAAGCATTGAACATTCCGGGTCATCACCCTGCACGTGCGATGCACGACACTTTCTATTTTGATGCGAATCATTTACTTCGTACGCATACCTCAGGCGTGCAAATTCGTACGATGGAAACTCAGCAGCCTCCAATCCGTATTGTGTGCCCTGGTCGTGTTTACCGCTGTGACTCAGATCAAACGCATTCTCCAATGTTCCATCAAATCGAAGGTTTGTACGTTGCTGAAAACACCAGCTTTGCAGAACTTAAAGGTTTGTTGGTGAACTTGTTAAATGAATTCTTTGAAAAAGATTTGAAAGTACGTTTCCGTCCATCTTATTTCCCATTCACAGAGCCAAGTGCGGAAGTGGATATCATGGATGAACGTGGTAAATGGTTGGAAGTTTTGGGCTGCGGTATGGTGCATCCAAACGTTTTACAAGCCGCTGGCATTGACCCAGAAAAATACAAAGGCTTTGCCTTTGGTTTAGGTGTAGAACGTTTTGCAATGTTGCGTTATGGCATTAATGACCTACGTATGTTCTACCAAAATGATGTGCGTTTCTTACGCCAATTTGCTTAAACAGTTTTATACCTCTCCCTAACCTCTCCTAAAAGGAGAGGGGTTGTCCATCATGACTTAGGGTTCGTCCTCTTTCTTTAAAGGGGCGCTAGAGGGGATTAGAAATTTAGAATTAATAGGTTTTTATACAATGAAAATTAGCGAAAATTGGTTGCGTACATGGGTTAACCCAGCCATTGATAGCGATACACTTTCTGACCAACTGACCATGTTAGGTTTAGAAGTTGATGATTTATCTCCTGCTGCAAAACCATTTACTGGTGTAGTAGTCGGTGAAGTTTTAACAGTGGTTCAACATCCCGATGCTGACCGTTTACGTGTCACTACTGTAAACATCGGTTCAGGCGAGCCGTTACAAATCGTTTGTGGTGCTCCAAACGTGCGTGTAGGCATGAAAGCTCCTGTAGCAACCATTGGTGCAGTACTTCCGGGCGATTTCAAAATCAAAAAAGGCAAGCTTCGTGGTGTTGAATCGCAAGGCATGCTGTGCGGTGCGTCTGAAATTGATCTTGAAGACAAAATCGACGGTCTATTAGAGCTTCCTGCAGATGCTCCTGTTGGTGTAAATGTGCGTGAATATTTAGATCTTGATGACAATGTGATTGATATCAGTATTACACCAAACCGTGGTGACTGTTTCAGTATTCGTGGTATTGCACGTGAAATTGGTGTGATTAATCAACTCCCTGTGACTGCCCCTGAAATTAAAGAAGTTGCTGCAACAATTACTGATGAGAAGAAAGTTGTTATTGAAACTGATGGTTGCCCACGTTACTTAGGTCGAGTGATCAAAAACGTCAATACCAAAGCACCAACTCCTGAGTGGATGGAACGTGCATTGGCTCGTGCGGGCATTCGTCAGCACAGTATTTTGGTCGATATTACCAACTACGTTTTAATGGAATTGGGTCAACCTTTACATGCATTCGATGGCGGTAAAGTTGAAGGGTCAGTTCGTGTACGCCAAGCAACAGCAGCAGAAAAATTAACGTTGTTGAATGAACAAGAAGTTGAATTATCTGAAAACGTGATGGTGATTGCGGATGATCAAAAAGCTTTGGCGATTGCAGGAATCATGGGCGGTCTAAGTTCAGCCGTTTCTGACGATACCACTGAAATTTTCCTTGAGTCGGCGTTCTTTGATCAACTCTATATCGCAGGTCGTGCACGTAGTTTTGGTTTGCATACTGATGCATCTCAGCGTTATGAACGCGGTGTAGACTTTGAATTGCCGATGACGGCAATGCACCGTGCTTCTCAGCTTATCGCTGATTTAGCTGGCGGTGAATTTGGTCCAATTACTGTTGCTGAAAAAGTAGAGTTATTACCAAAACGTGAAGCCATTGAACTAAATCAAGCACAAGTCGATCAACTCCTCGGTTATAAAGTTGAATCTGCATTTATTACCGATGCTTTAACGCGTTTGGGTTGCAATGTCACTGTGAAAGCAGAAGGTGAGTGGACAGTTGTACCGCCATCACACCGTTTTGACATGGCGATTTACCAAGACCTCATTGAAGAAGTGGCACGTATTCACGGTTACGACAATATTCAAATTAGCTTGCCGGTGATTGATGTCAAACTGGCGAAATACCAAGACCAATTTGAATTGGTTCAGTTACGTCAAACTGCAGTGGCTTTGGGTTATCAAGAAGCAATTAGCTTTAGCTTTGCTGATGCGAAACTTGAGAAACAATTGAATCCACAGGTTCAACCACTAGCGCTTGCAAACCCGATTTCTAGTGATCTTGCAGTGATGCGTTCAACCTTATTATCAAGTTTGATTCCATGTGTGCAATACAACGTGAACCGTCAGCAAAATCGTGTTCGTTTCTATGAGCTTGGTCTACGTTTTGATTATCAAGGTGCGAACAGCATTCATGATCTCAAACAGATACCAACCTTTGCACTAGTTGCAACAGGTTCGCGTACGACTGAATCTTGGCATGGTAAAGCACAGCCAATGGATTTCTTTGACTTTAAAGGCGATGTAGAAGAGATTTTAAATTCTGCACGTTTAAATGTTGAATATGAACGTTCAGAGCGTACGTGGTTGCATCCAGGTCAATCTGCTGAAATCTTAGTCAATGGTCAATCAATTGGTTACTTCGGTCGTTTACACCCATCTTTAGAAGATGAATTGGATTTGGCAACAACTTGGGTAGCTGAGTTGGATCAATCGGCTGTTTTGCAAACTTATGTATCTAATTTTACAGAATTATCACGTTTTCCGTCGGTTCGACGTGATATTGCGCTTTTAATTAGTGATAAGATTAATGTTAGTGAAATTCAGCAACTTATCGAAAAAACAGGCGGTGAACTTTTAGACGCAGTTTGGTTGTTCGATGTGTACACTGGTCAAGGTGTCGAAGAAGGCAAGCGCTCATTGGCATTTGCAATTCAATGGCAACATCCAACACGTACATTAGAAGATGCTGAAATCAAAAACGGTATGGATAACATACTTCAGGTGTTGGAAAACACTTACCAGGCGACATTGAGGGCTTCATGACAGCATTAACAAAAGCAGAAATGGCTGATCATTTAAGTGAGCTCACGAGTTTAAACCGTCGTGAAGCAAAACAAATGGTCGAGTTATTCTTCGATGAGATTAGCCAAGCGCTAATCTCTGGGGAACAAGTTAAACTCTCTGGTTTCGGTAACTTCGAGTTGCGTGATAAACGTCAACGCCCAGGCCGTAACCCGAAAACGGGTGAAGAAATTCCGATTTCTGCCCGTCGTGTAGTGACCTTCCGTGCGGGACAAAAATTCCGTCAACGTGTTGGAAATGAGCAGATCGATTGATCTGCTTTTTTTTGTCTTTGATTTAGTAGGCGCAGTGTTCATCATCTATCGCACAAGTCATGTTGAAGAATATTCGTTTTAAAGTGAGACGATATATTTGAGTTGAGTTGTCGTAAAGATTGATTGTGGCTTTCTTTGAGCTAAATCTTCAGTTTTTATTTTTCAATAAGCATGGGTTTAGTATTTTGAATTTAAGCTATTTTTATGAACTAGGCTTTAAAGTTTGAGGCAATAAAAAAGAGAGCCAAAGGGCTCTCTTTTTGTGCTGAATAATCGGTTAGATTATTGAGCTTCAGAAGCAGCAGCAGTAGCTTCAGAAGCAGCAGCAGAAGCTTCAGAAGCAGCAGCAGTAGCTTCAGAAGCAGCAGCAGAAGCTTCAACAGCAGCAGCGTCAGACGCAGCAACTACTTCAGAAGCAGCAGCTTCAGATGCAGCAGCAGGAGCAGCTTCTTCAGTTTTTTTAGCACAACCAACGAAAGCTAAAGTAGTAGCAACTGCAGCAGCAATAGCGATTTTTTTGAATAACATGGCATCACTCTCTAAAATATGAGATTAAAAAATAACCTGCGTTAGTCTGTTGTGTGCTTTTATTATGCCTAATTTGAATAGGTATTAAAAATGCATAGAGCAGTCTAACTGGTCTGCGTGTATGCTATCACTGAGTATTTTGAAATGCTACTAGTGACTTTGAAAAAACAGTTAAAAATAGGTGAAAAACGGCCATTTTTTAACAGAAAATAACAATTAAGAGAAAGTTTTATATTGGCGAAATAGCAAATAAACTACTAAAAAGAATAGGGTTTTTTAAAATATATTTTTTATAATCATAAACTTGAAAATAAGTTTACATGGAAATCCATCAAATGTTTCTTTGTGTAACCAAAGTCAACCAAATAAAAAGGCCATCGTTATAGATGGCCTTTTCAGTCAAACATTCAACTTAGTTGGATGCTTTACGTTTCATTTGATCAAAGAAATCATCATTGGTTTTGGTTTCTTTCATACGATCAAGCAAGAATTCCATCGCTGCAAGTTCGTCTTGTGTATGAAGCAATTTACGTAAAATCCAAACTTTACGGAGGTTATCTTCAGACATTAGGCGCTCTTCACGACGTGTACCTGATTTTTTGATGTTCATCGCAGGGAACACACGTTTTTCAGCAATACGACGGTCTAGGGTAATTTCTTGGTTACCTGTACCTTTGAATTCTTCGTAGATCACTTCATCCATCTTACTGCCAGTTTCAATCAACGCAGTTGAGATAATCGTCAGTGAACCACCTTCTTCGATATTACGTGCTGCACCGAAGAAACGTTTTGGACGTTCTAAAGCATGGGCATCCACACCACCAGTAAGAACTTTACCAGATGAAGGGATTACAGTGTTGTAAGCACGTGCTAAACGAGTAATTGAGTCAAGCAAAATCACTACATCTTTTTTGTGTTCAACAAGACGTTTAGCTTTTTCAATCACCATCTCTGCAACTTGTACGTGACGAGCTGGTGATTCATCGAATGTTGAAGCAACCACTTCACCACGAACAGTACGTTCCATTTCTGTTACTTCTTCAGGACGTTCGTCAATCAGAAGGACAATCAAGAAACATTCAGGATTGTTACGAACAATCGACTGTGCGATGTTTTGTAACAACATGGTTTTACCCGCTTTTGGCGGTGCAACAATAATTGAACGTTGACCTTTACCAATCGGAGCAACCAAGTCAACCACACGCGCAGTTAAGTCTTCTGTTGTACCATTACCTAATTCCATTACCAATTGTTCGGTTGGAAATAAAGGTGTTAAGTTTTCGAAAAGAATCTTATTACGTGAGTTTTCGGGTGTGTCGTAGTTAATTTGATTAACTTTTAATAATGCAAAGTAACGTTCGCCTTCTTTAGGTGGACGAATCGTACCTGTAATAGTGTCACCAGTACGAAGGTTGAAGCGACGGATTTGTGATGGGCTCACATAGATATCGTCAGGGCCGGCTAGGTAAGAACCCGCTGCAGAGCGTAAGAAACCAAAGCCGTCCGACAGAATTTCTAGAACGCCATCACCAAAAATCTCTTCGCCGTTCATTGCGTGGCGCTTTAAGATGGCAAAAATAATATCTTGCTTACGGTTACGAGCCATTCCTTCGAGGCCCATAAACTCGGCAATCTTGATGAGTTCGCCAATCGGTTTTTTCTTGAGTTCGGTTAAGTTCATAGGTGGTCAGATAGAATCTAAAATTCTGAGGTACAGGTTGGAAAAGGGAGCAACAAATGTGCCGCGATCATGCAAGAAACGATAGCAATTGGTTTGCACAAAACAATTCAGAGATCTGATTCGTTATATGAAGAGAGATGTGAAAAACAATTCTGTTGCCGAGCGGCATTTTATGTGTTGTGTTGTAAGAAAATGACAGGATTTGAGATCCTTAATTTCTTGAGTAAACAATATAAGAGAGAACACAGCATTTGTCAATTTATCAACCAAAAAAATACGCTGTGTAAAACAGCGTATTTTCGATTGTTTTTATCGAAAAAATATTAGATGTTTTCTTCGATGAAAGCTGTCAATTTAGATTTTGGTGCGGCACCGACTTGGGTTGCTACAACTTCGCCGTTTTTAAACATTAATAATGCAGGAATGTTACGGATGTTGTAGTTTACAGCTGTTTGTTCGCAAGAAGTTACGTCTACTTTAACGATTTTAACTTTGCCTTCAAACTCAGTTGAAAGTACTTCAAGTACAGGTGCAATGGCTTTACAAGGAGCACACCAACCTGCCCAGAAATCTACAAGTACAGGAGTATCAGACTCTAGTACGTCAGCTTGGAAGTTTGCATCAGTTGTATTTACGATATTGCCAGACATGGATTTTGCTCCGGATTTAATTTTTAAGTTGACTCTATGCTTATAAGTATTACATAGCCAACTATAACAATGTAGGGGGTTATGTAAATTTTCGACCTGAATGGTCAGTTTGTCTAATGGATGATCACGATGCCGATGATCGTGTATGACTATCATTGCTTCAGATAAAAAAACGATAAGTTCCGTTCGAACTGCTCATAAATGGCTTTTAAATTGCATGTATGTGAATTAATCTAAGCACAATTCTGAACAGGTTTTTTTGAATAATGTCTGATTTTTTGATTGATGAAGAATTACTTGCTGCTATCGATATGGGATCGAACAGCTTCCACTTGGCTATCGCACGTGTAGACCATGGCGAAGTGAAAAAAGTTGCATCAATGTCAGAAAAAGTACAGCTTGCCGCAGGTCTAGACGAAAATAAAAATTTGACCGAAGCCGCACAGCAACGAGGATTAGCCTGCCTAGCACGTTTTGTAGGGCGTTTAAATCCTGTCCAAGCCAACCGTTTACGTATTGTGGCGACCAATGCCTTGCGCCAAGCAAAAAATGGTCATGAATTTATTCAAAAAGCCGCTGAAATTTTACCGAAACCCATTGAAATCATTGCTGGTCGTGAAGAAGCCCGTCTCATTTATTTGGGAGTTTCACATACCATGGCAAACAGTGGTCGTCGTCTAGTGATTGATATTGGTGGGGGTTCTACAGAGCTGATTATTGGTGAAGAGTTTGAACCGATTCATACTGAATCCGTGCAAATGGGCTGTGTCGCTTTTACCAAAGCGTTTTTTGCCGATGGTGAAATTAACCTGAAAAGTTTTGATAAAGCGGTAAATGCTGCTCGCAAGGAAATTGCAGGTATTGCTAACACTTATAAAGCTGCGGGCTGGGATACTGTTGTCGGTTCAAGCGGTACGATCAAAGCGTGTCGTCAGATTTGTGTCAATATGGGCTGGAGTAACGATCAGGAAGAACTGACACGTGACGGTCTATTTAAACTCAAAGATAAATTGCTTAAATATAAGCATGTCAATGAAATGGAATTTGATGGTCTAAAAGAAGACCGTCGAGCAGTTTTGCCAGCCGGTATTGCCATTTTATATGCCGTCTTTGATGTGCTGAATATCGATAAATTGGTCTATTCGGATGGCGCATTACGTGAAGGCGTGATGTATGACCTCTTGGGTCGTTTCCAACATGAAGATGTTCGAGATCGTTCTGTACATGCGTTGATGGGTCGCTACAACGCAGATGTGAAACAAGCTGAGCGTGTAGTCAATACCGCGCAACAACTGTTTAATGGTGTGGCGACCGCACTGAATTTGACCAGTGATGACAGTGATTTACTGCGTCGTGCGGCATATCTGCATGAAATTGGTTTAGCGATTAGTCATAGTGGTTACCATCGTCATGGTGCCTATTTGTTGCAACATTCGGATATTCCGGGTTTCTCGCAAATTGATCAAAACCATTTGTCACATTTAGTGGCGCATCATCGTCGTAAGTTACGTAGTGATGCACGTGTCGATGTGATGAAAGTCGGTGGTAACAAACTTGTTTACTTATGTCTATTGCTTCGTTTAGCAGTTTTATTAAATCATAGTCGCAGCGATGAGATGCTTCCTGCCATTGAATTAAGCGTGGACAATGCGCAACAATGGCAACTTAGTGTTTCTGGTGATGCCAAACAGTGGCCTTTGTTGGTTGCAGACTTGCATGATGAGCAAGTGCAATTTAAGCATTGGGATATTGAACTGAATATCCAGTCGGAACAATTTATCAATTAACAGACCAGTTAAGTTAGGGATAATGATCGACCTATGAAAAATAAAGCAGCTCAATCTAAAGCCTGGACTACGGTTCAGATCGCACGTCATCCTGAACGTCCGCAGTTTTTGGATTATGTTGGCGAAATTTTTACAGAGTTCGATGCTTTGCACGGTGACCGCCTATTTGGTGATGACGGCGCGATGATTGGTGGTTTGGCTCGTTTAGATGGTCAGCCTGTGATGATCGTAGGTCAGCACCGTGGTCGTAGTACACGTGAAAAATTACAGCATAATTTTGGTATGAGTAACCCAGAAGGTTACCGTAAAGCACAGCGTTTATTAGATATGGCGGAGCGTTTTAATCTGCCTGTCTTTACCTTTATTGATACCATGGGTGCGTACCCAGGCGTGGGTGCAGAAGAACGTGGTCAAGCTGAAGCGATTGCAACCAGTTTGGCTCAGCTTTCTTCACTTAAAGTGCCTGTAGTGGCAACGGTATTGGGTGAAGGTGGTTCGGGTGGTGCGCTGGGTATTGGCGTAGCTGACCGTGTGATTATGTTATCTCACAGTATTTATTCAGTAATTTCACCGGAAGGCTGTGCATCTATTTTGTGGAAAACTGCAGAAAAAGCAGAGCAAGCAAGTGAAGCATTGGCATTGACGGCGGATAAATTGCAGAAGATGGGCATTGTAGAATACGTGGTGGACGAAGCGGAAGGCGCACATTTAAACCCTGAAAAAGTCATGCAGGATTTGAAATTGGTCTTGAAGCAAGCTCTAGAAGAACTACAACCAATGGATGCAAACGAACGATGCGAAGCGCGTTATCAGCGTTTAATGAAGTTTGGCAGCGACAATTTAGGGCTGACTGCTTAAGTCAAATTCAGGCGCTGCCTGAACAAAGCCGATTTTTAATAGGATGTAGTGGTGGCATGGATTCCATGTTGCTGCTGCATCTTATGTCGTTTTTGTGCCCTGAAAAAATACGGGTGATATATATTGATCACCAACTACAAGCGTGTAGTCATGCTTGGGGCGAGTTTGTACGCGCTCAGTGTTCAGCACTGAATCTTCCATTCATTATACAAAAAGTTCAGGTTGCGCAAGGTAATCTTGAAAATCAAGCCCGCTCAGCCCGCTATCAAGCTTTTGCCCAACATTTACAAGCAGATGAAATATTGGTACTCGCGCATCATCAGCAAGATCAAGCCGAGACACTGATGTTGCGGCTACTTTCAGGTGCGGGTGTCCATGGCCTTGCTGCGATGAAAAAATTCGATGTACGTGAAGATTTTACTTTATGGCGTCCGCTATTAGATCTTTCACGTGAGCAAATTTGCCAATGGGCAGCACAGCTACATGTGCAAAATATTCAAGACCTCACCAATTTTGATACCGACTATGACCGTGCGTGGAGTCGTGAAATTTTGTGGCCACTACTCAGTGAGCGTTTTCCTAAAATGCAGCAAGCTCTGAGTCGAACCAGTTATTTGATGCAAGATGCTGATGAAATTTTACTTGAGGTGTTGCAACAAGATTTAGCGGCTTGTGGTTCATCGCAAGTGTTATCTTTGGCGGCTTTACAACAGCTCAGTCTGGCACGTCAGCGTCAGTTGTTATCGCACTGGATGAAAGGTGAGGGGCAATATCGTCCAAGTTTTGAAATGGTACAGCGTTTAGTTTCAGAAGTGATTGGCTCACGCGAAGACTCGCAAGCGGCATTACACTGGAATGGATTTTACTATCTGCGCTTTCAACAGCAACTTCATCGGATTGCCAAAGCGGAATATCTGCCAACTGAACCCATTCAAGAGGTTGAGGTTGTAACTTGTGTTGCAGGTCAGTGCCTCAAGTTGCCTGCCGGCCATTTTGTGATTCAACCCTCAAAGGTTGGTTTATCACCTGAATTATTGGGGCACCAACTGCAGATTCGCCCACGCCTTGGCGGTGAAAAAATTCATTTATATGGCCGTGTCGGAAGTTGGCCGTTGAAAAAAGCCATTCAGCAGGCGCAAATTTTTCCATGGCGACGTCATACTATTCAAATATTAAGCCGAGATAATGTTATGCTAGGCGTCTTTACGCCTCAGGGCTTTTGGTTGGCGCAGTCTGAATTTTGTACTCAAGCTGGCTGGCAACCAACATTATCTCTTAACGCTAAATCTGCAATATCGGATCTTCAATCATGAGCGCAATTCTAAATTGTAATATCAGTTTCATTGGTGGCGGCAACATGGCACAGGCTTTAATTGGTGGCCTAATTGCACGTGGTGTCCCGACTACACGTATTACAGTTTCAGATCCCGTAGAAAAAGTACGTGAGCTTTTGGCTGAAAAAGATTTGCATGTGACCGATGATAATGTTGCGGCAATTCGAGATGCTGACATTGTTCTTTTTGCGGTTAAACCTCAGGTGTTGGCAAAAGTTTTGGCACCATTACAAGGTTTGCTAGAAGGGAAGTTGGTGATTTCAATTGTTGCAGGTGCAGAAATTGCAACGATTTCAAAACTATTAGGCACAGAGCGTATTGTTCGTGTCATGCCAAATACACCGGCTTTAGTTCAAACCGGTGCGCATGGCTTATATGCAGGTGAAGCGGTTTCAGCTGAAGATCGTGATCTTGCAAGTCAAGTTTTGGCTTCAACGGGTTTAACACTTTGGGTAAACTCAGAAGCGCAGATTGACGCAGTAACAGCTGTTTCTGGCTCAGGCCCTGCATACTTTTTCTATATGATGGAAAGTATGATCCGTGCAGGTAAAAACATGGGCTTGGATGAAAAAGTGGCTACAGCATTAACCTTGCAAACTGCATTAGGTGCCGCACAAATGGCGATTACCAGTGCCAACAGTCCTGCGGAGTTACGTAAAAATGTCACTTCTCCAAACGGTACAACACAAGCCGCGATTGAAGTATTTGATCGTGCTCAGATTTCACAAAATATTCAGGCTGCTTTAGCCGCAGCGCAAAAGCGTAGCCAAGAGTTGGCACAAGAGTTAAGCGAAAGCACCAAATAATTCGATTTGATTTAGGAAAGTTCAAGTATGGGCTCTGCTCAAATTTTTGGAATCATTATTAACGTTGCAATTTTGCTCGTATTTTTCCGTTTTTTAATGCAGCTTGCTGCCGTGAGTCCATATAACCCTGTGGTTTTGGCAACAGCAAAAGCAACAAAAATTGTCGACATCTTTAGCCGAATTTTCCCAACTTTGGCCAAAGGTCGAGTGAATACCGCAGCATTGGTGTTGGTGGTGATTCTGTATTTGTTAAAAATGTTTGGTTTGATGTATTTGTCAGGCGTGGCGGTGAATAGTCCATTCCATCTGATCATTATGACCTTTGTGACCATGATTCAGGATTTAATCCGTTTCTGTCGTTACTTAATTTTTGCATCGATTATTTTGAGTTGGGTCGTGATGTTTAGCCAGTCACGTTCACCTTATATTGAAGTGGTTCAAGAGTTGGCAGAACCGCTACTTGCGCCATTCCGTCGTATTCTTCCAAATATGGGGATGATTGACTTGTCACCAATTTTTGCGATTTTGGCATTGTTGGTTGCGGAAACCATTATGAAGCAAGTCGCAATTGCATTATTGACTGGTCTTTAATCTGAGCTAAGACGAGTTAAATTAAAAAGGACGCCGAGGCGTCCTTTTTTGTGGATTTAATATGTGGTGTAAAACAAGATATTTCTACTAACTAAGAAACATCTCACCTCCATCCCAACCTTCCTCCTATAAGGAGAAAGGTGTGACTGAACGTGAATGAATTAGTGTGCTTCGTCCCAGTTATTGCCTTGACCCACTTCCACAATCAGTGGAACGGAAATTTTCAACACAGATTGCATCACTTCAGTCAGTTGGGCAGACAGTTCATCGGCAATTGCAGCATCAACTTCAAACACCAATTCATCGTGTACTTGCAGTAACATTTTGGCTTGATCTTTCGGTAAGATTTTATCGACGGCGATCATGGCCAATTTAATAATATCCGCTGCAGAACCTTGTAGTGGTGCATTGATCGCTGCACGTTCAGCGCCTTGTTTCACCATTTTGTTGCTCGCCATAATGTCCGGTGTATACAGACGACGACCTAAAATGGTTTCCACAAAACCTTGTTCACGTGCGACTTGGCGAGTACGTTCCATATATTCCAAAACACCAGGGTAGCGTTGGAAGTATTTACCAATATAGTTGCGTGACTCTTCACGAGTGAAACCTAATTGACGAGTCAAACCAAATTCAGACATGCCATAGAGCAGACCGAAGTTCACCGCTTTGGCTTGACGACGTTGGTTGCTGGTCACTTCATCGAGTGGAATGCCCAAAACTTCTGCCGCAGTACGTTTATGTACGTCTTGCCCATGATTGAAAGCATCGACCAAGGCATGATCTTGCGAGAAATGCGCCATTAAACGTAATTCGATTTGCGAGTAATCGGCTGCCAATAAAATGCGACCTTCAGGTGCAATAAAGGCTTTACGGATTTGACGTCCAATATCTTCACGGACAGGAATGTTCTGTAAGTTTGGATCGGTAGATGACAAACGACCTGTAGCCGTTAAAGCTTGGTGGTAACTGGTATGCACACGATGTGTGTCATTATTCACTTGCTTTAACAGACCATCGGTATAGGTGCTTTTCAGTTTAGAGAGACCACGATATTCCAAAATTAAATCAGTAATCGGATGATCGATTTTTTCTAACACACTTTCACTGGTACTGTACTGACCTGTAGAAGTTTTCTTACCGCCTTTTAAACCTAATTTATCAAACAGAATCTCGCCGACTTGTTTTGGTGAGCTGACATTGAAGCTTTGACCCGCAAGATCGGTAATTTCTGTTTCTAAATTTTGAATGGTATTGGCAAATTCCACACCGAGTTGGTCGAGGAAGTCCATATCTAGCTCAATGCCGTTTTCTTCCATAGAGGTTAGAACACGGGCAACAGGCATTTCAATATTGTGCAAAATATTGATCAGTTCCGGATGGGCTTGTAACTTCTTATCGAGTACTTCATACAGACGATAGGTGACATGCGCATCTTCTGCGGCATAATGGGCTGCAGTTTCGAGCTCAATTTGGTTAAAGGTCTTTTGTTTTGCACCTTTGCCCGCCACTTGTTCGAACGTCGTTGTGAGATGACTTAAATACAAACGCGCGACGTCATCCATCCCATGACGTGTTGCCACAGAGTTAAGGACATAAGAGGCCAACATGGTATCGAAATACCAACCTGCCAAATGAATGCCATGATTTTCTAAGACATGTGCATCATATTTGAGATGATGACCAATTTTTTGTACGTCATTATCTTCAAGTAAAGGTTTGAGTTGATTCAGAATTGTGTCGCGATCAAGTTGTTGCGGCGCACCTTCATAATCATGCGCAAGCGGCACGTAATAGGCATCATGTGCATCTAAAGCCACCGAGAAACCTACAATCTGCGCAACGCGGTAGTCAAGGCTAGTGGTTTCGGTATCAAAGGCAAAACGCTTTTCAGTGCTCAGACGTTTAAATAACACATCCCAATCTTCTTGGGTCAATACTGTGTGATAACGTGCTTCACCGAGTAAATCATCAACACTGGTTTTGTCCGCTTGATCTTCCACTTCAGGTGCATTGGCAACAGTCGCCGTGGTGTTGATTGCTTTGGCTGCTTGTTTGTAGGTTGCACCATTGGGGTTGTTCGGATGATCTAATGACTGCAGTTGGTTACGGAATTCTAGTTCAGTATATAAATCACGAAGTGCTGGAATATTTGGATCAGCTAGTTTCAAATCTTCGTATTTAAGGCCCATGTCAAGGTCGCAAACAATGCTCGCCAGTTGGTGGTCAAGAGCAATTCCTTCGACATTGTCTTTAATGTTTTGACCGACTTTACCTTTAATGCTGTCGACATTTTCTAAAATGCCGCCAATCGAGCCGTATTCGGTTAAAAGTTTCGCTGCCGTTTTTGCACCAACACCGGGTACACCACGGATGCCGTCAGAGGCGTCGCCCATCAGCGTAAGGTAGTCAATGATTTGATTCGGCCACACCCCAAATTTTTCAAAAACGCCTTGAACATCCATCGGTTTGTCTTTGAAGCTGTCTTCTAAAGTGACACGCTCAGTAACGAGCTGCGCCATGTCTTTGTCGCCGGTGGAGATCAAAACTTGATGACCAGCTGCTTCAGCGCGTTTGGCCAAAGTTCCGATAATGTCATCGGCTTCAGCGCCCGGCAACATATGCAGTGGAATCCCTAGAGCACGAATTAACGCATGAAGATATGGAATTTGTTGTGATAATTCTTCAGGCATGCTTGGACGGTCACCCTTATAAATCGGGGACAATTCATGACGGAAGGTTGGTTCAGGTGTATCGAAAATAACGGCCATATGCGTCGGTTGGATACGACGCATTAATTTTTGGATGGCAGAAATGGCACCTCGGATTGCATTGGTATGCAAACCGGTTGAAGTGGTTAATGGTGGCAGTGCATGGTAGGCACGAAATAAAAAGTATGAGCCATCGACCAAGACAAATGGTGGCATGGATAATTTCCTAATCCTGAAAACGGTTTTATTGTACGTGATTTTTTGCCCGTACGCTGAGTCTAGATTGTATATGTAACTTACCGAATCACTGATGAATAGTTTTAATCCATCGGTCAGGCTCATGTATCATCAAAACATTCAGGAAAATGACGAAGCAGGTATGCTGAAACAGAATAATGAAATCAAGATGATTTGGTTGATGATGCTGATCATGGTAGGGATCGGGGCATGGTATTTAGATGTCCGTATCCTGAGTTATATCAGTGGCATCGGTTTTATGCTCAGTGTGATGAATTATGTCGATGATTTGCAGCACGGCGCTGATGCACTGAGCTCATCAAAACAAGCATTTCAAGTGACATCAAAGGTTCCGTTATATATTGCATCGTTATTAACGGTCGTTGGACTGTTAACAGAATTGGGTTATTTGGTTGCGATCGGGATTAGCCTGTGGGTTTATTTTTTTCTGCGTTGGCTGAAACGATTAGAACGTCAGTTGCATCTATTGCAAGGACACGTGCTTCAGTCGCAATCGAGTCATGCGGCTACTTCAATGTCAGCATCGACAATAGACTGTCCTGAATATTTTGATTCTGACAATACACCATCTGTACATCCCGCGACGGCAATTGGTACAGCTAGACATCAGGCAGTAGTCAATTCATCGTCTACTAATACACCATCCAAGTCTGCGCCAAATCTATCTAGTCAAATTCAGCAATGGCTTTTCCAAGGCAATCCCGTGTTAAAAGTGGCGGTATTGGTCTTGGTGATTGGCGTGGTGCTCTTACTCAGATTTGCCACAGAGCATTGGCAACTGAGCTTGGCCATGAAACTGCTGATCGTGAGTTTGGTCAGTGCTGGTGTTGTCGGACTGGGTTTTTGGCTGCAAACCAAAAACCGCAGTTTTGCCTTAGCGCTAGAAGGTCTAGGTCTTGCAGCGCTGTTTTTGACTTTATTTTTTGCCTATTACAATGCCGTGATTTCGGGCTTTAGCATAGCCTGTGTACTGTATGCAGCGCTTATGGCATTGACGATTTGGCTCAGTTTGAAACAGCAGTCGGTAGAACTGGCAATCATGGCGATGCTGATCGCCTATCTTGCGCCATTTACCTTGCCTGTTCGTGATGCAACTGCAACGGAATTTATTGCCTATTATCTTGTGATTAATATTGCTGTTGCGGTCATGAGTACTTTAAGACCGTGGAAATATCTGAATCAAATCGCTTTTTTGATGACGGTGATTATGGGTGGTGGATATGCTTTTTACCACGGATACACCACCGAACGTCAGATGATGAGCGTGTTGGTTTTAGCTCACGCTGCGATTTTTATCTGGCTGGGTTTTCGTTTTAGCCAGTTATTGGCGAAACAGGATCTTGCGCATTTTCAGCTTAAACCTGCCTTGGATATTGCACTGATTTTTGCCGCACCAGTGCTTGCTTATCTGGCATTGTATTTGATGTATTTTGAGGAAACGGTATGGCAGGCGGGGTATAGCTTGCTATTCGCAGCGCTTTTTGCCGTACTGTATAGCATTAGTAAACGTAGTGCTGTGATTCCACTGATTGCACAAAGTTATTTGAGTTTGACCTTAATTTTCTTGGCATTGATTCCACCGATAGTATTGAAAGAGCAGTGGAGTGTGGTTGGTTGGGCAGTTGAAGGTGCGTTGATATTTATATATGCCCTAGACAAGCAGTCCAATATCAGCCGTTATTTAGGCATGGCGCTCTTGGTGATGGCGGGTTGTTCAAGTCTGTACTATTTGGTTCAACTGCCACATTTCCCTGCACAGATGTATTGGGGCGTGTGTTTAAGCTATTTGGCGGCCATTATCGTGACGCATACTGTTCCTGCATTTCATAAACAGCTTTCCAGTTCGAGTATTGCCTTTCAATGTGTGCAAATGCTCTCAGCAACTACTATGTTCATCATGTTGCTCTTAGATTGGCTACAGACTAGCCATCAATTGGCTTTGAGTCTATTGATCGTCAGTGTGGCCTATCTGGTGGTGAATGAAGGCTTGTTAAAGCGAAAAGCTTCGTGGAGTTGGTCCATCATTAAGTGGACGGGTCTAGTGCCTGTTTATGTGATGGGGCTGTACCAAGTCATTTCAGTGAGTGAGAACGGTCAGTTAATTTGGCATTCAACGATGGAGCAGATTTATTTTGCATTCGCTGGGCTGAGCTTGACGCTGCTTTGGCTACGACCATTACTCGGTGTGCGTGAAGAAAAAGAATGGGTCAGTCTCGGAATTTTGAGCAGCTTGGCGTGGACCAGTCTGACGCTGATACCCAGTATGCCGTATATCAGTGTGGTGATTTTGCCGCTGTTATTTTGTGCATGGTGTTATTGGCAAGCGCAGCAACCGGCCTGGAAAATGTTTTGGCAAGCACGTAGCAGCTTGTTTTTGGCTCTAAGTTGGATCATTAGTTCGCAATTATATAGTCAGCAGGCCTTTGTGGGATATATCTTGCCGATACTGAATCCTTTTGATGCAGTGAGTTTGCTGTTGTTAGCGGCTTTTTTATGGATGTTGAATCAACAGTTAAAAGCCGGTTTAGATCGTAGCTTGGCTGCCGTGTTGAGTGTTCTTGGGCTACTTTGGTTAAGTAGCTATGTCGTGCTTCGTGCCTTACATATATATCTGGATACGCCTTATAACAGTTTAGACATTTGGAGCGATGCGACCATTCAGCTGAGTTTTACTGTGCTGTGGGTGTTATTGGCTTTGGTGAGTATGCGCTTTGCCACTCAGCGCCAATTACGTTCAGTTTGGCTACTTGGTGGCAGTATTTTGGTCTTGGTGACGTTGAAATTGGTCTTGCTGGATTTATCTCATGTCGGCACACTCATGCGAGTGATTTCATTTATGGCGGCAGGTTTTGCCATGCTTTTGATTGCCTATATTGCACCCATGCCGAATGACAAGGTTGAACCATGATGAAATTCTTAAAGGTACGAGATCACTAAGCTGTACAGGTCGATGGCTATAAAAGTACATGATAAAAAAAACCTGCACATTTGAAGATATGCAGGGCTTTTCATATCAAGTCTATAAACTATTATTTGAGTTGAGGCTCTCGTTGAATCTCTTGTGCATTGGCATATTGATCGACGTCGGCATCGCTTGCTTGCGTAGAAAGCGGGTGGTCAACAAAACCCATTTTCGGTACAGGAATTTCAATTTTATTTTCGACAAAAGCATTTCGAATCCGTTCCTGCATTTCATCACGGACTTTCAGGAAATTCTCTCTTTGACACCAAATGGCAAAAAGCAATTCAATGGATGACTCTCGAAAGGCAGTGACGGTTACGGCAGGCTTAGGGTCGGCCAAGACCAGTGGATATTTACTGACGGCATCTAATAGAACTTCGCGAACTTTGATGATGTCTTCATGAAAGTTAATCGCAAGGGTAATTGGAATGCGCCGTATTGGAAACTTAGACAAGTTATGTACAGGTGCCCGAATTAGTTGTTCATTCGGCAAACGGACATAGACATTGTCTTGCGTGAGTAATTTGACCGACAACAAATCAATCGAGATCACTTCACCTTCAATGGTGTGCCCGCGAATCAGTGTCAATTGAATGGTATCACCAACCTCAAAAGACCCTTCACCGATCAAGAACATCCCGCTGATCAGGTTGGATGCGGACGTTTGCGAGGCAAAACCCAGTGCGACCGTTAAAATACCTGCTGCACCCAAGAAGACGCTGAGTTTAAAGCCAGCTTCTTTTAAACTGGCCATCACAAAGATTAAAAAAATAAAATAGAAAATCCCGCGACGCCAAACCAACTGCTGATGGGCATTGAAACGCATACCTACAGTACGGATAAAGGTGTTTGAGATAAAACGTGCAATCAGAAAGCCGATGACTGCCAGTAAAACAGCCACCAATAATTCGGTCAGCCGATCGGTATTGAGATTGGCGACCATTCCTTTTAGGCTGCTGGTAATTTCTGTCGAAATATTTAAATCTGCCATGGCTCACCGTTAGAAAAATGAATCAAACATATTGAATAGCACATTGGCTGACTCGCGTGGCGGATGCAGATAAATTACGTCACCTGCTTGTGGCGGTGTACGGTTTTCAATTTTGACCCGCGGCGGTTTGTCATGACCTTCATGCACGACCCGAATTTGTGAAGTCCATAAACGTCCCGTACTTTCACTATAAAATAATGGCAAAGCCGGTACAGGGACATTCATACGGTCAAAGCGAATCTGTTGATTACTCACGTTATGAAACTCAATAGGGGTTACAGCACGAAAAGCACGCGGTTTGAGTTGTTTAAGTTCTGTACGACCATCAACTGCTGTGGCATAGCAAATTTCACCCATTCGATGATTCGGACCAAACCAGGTATCTTTTGGTAGAATAACAGGTATATCAAACAAGGGTTCTCTAAGACCTTCGACAAAACCAGCAATCCAAAGCGGTGTGCTGATATATAGCGTTCCGCGCTGTCCGGCTGGAATATAAATCGGATCGACCGGTTTAATCACCACAGACCGATCTGCCAAACGTGGCATGATTTGAATTTTGTCATGTGTTTGGCGGAACATATAGCGTTCCATTTTAATGGGCTGTGGAAAACCAAATTCAGGGTCTTGTATCGGATGCCATTGTTGCTCATAGTCAAACTGAAAGGTTGGGCGATGGTATTCCATACGCCACTCTTGCATGCCGCGCGTCACACGGAACAATAAAGACCCAAACTGCCAACTGCGCGGGTGATTCAGTTCAAATTGATATTCTCCCCACCATTTACGTTTTGGGGATTCCTTTTCAGTCAAATCATTTTCTAATGGCAATGCGTATATCCCTTGTCCTGATAAATCCTAAAAACAGACTTCACGCTGTCAGATGCTTAGAGTACACTCAAAACAACTTTTTTCATCATTATAATGCGTGATGCAAGTACTTAAACAATTACAAATACCATATAGTTTTGCCAAACGTCATGGCGTATTGCTTCGATATGAGGGTGATCAAGCTTTTATTGTACGTCGTGACAGCACGCCACTGCTGGCTTTACAAGAAGCACGTCGCTATTTAGGGCATCCTGCACAATATCAATTATGTGGCGAGCAAGAATTTAATCAATTACTCAGTGCAAGCTTTGCCGGAGACACCGGTGAGTCTCAACAAGTGGCAGCGGGTCTGGAAGATCATCCTGATTTACTTAGCCTTGCGGACTCTGTACCAGAAGCTGAAGATTTGATGGATCAGGAGGATGATGCGCCGATTGTACGCTTAATCAATGCCTTATTGTCGGAAGCGATCCGTGTCGGTGCTTCAGATATTCATATCGAATCTTTTGAAAAAAAGCTGTCTGTCCGCTTACGTGTCGATGGTCAATTACGTGAAATTGTCCAGCCACGTCGCGAGCTTGCGCCATTGTTGGTGTCACGGATCAAAGTCATGGCTAAACTCGATATTGCAGAAAAGCGAATTCCACAAGATGGTCGTATTTCACTGCGTTTGGCAGGCCGAGAAGTTGATGTTCGTGTATCAACCTTACCGTCTTCCTATGGTGAGCGTGTGGTGATGCGTTTACTCGATAAACAAGCTGGGCGTTTAAATATGACCCATTTGGGCTTGATGCAACATGACTATGATCGACTGAAACAACTGGTGCATCGTCCGCATGGCATTATTTTAGTTACGGGACCAACGGGTTCGGGTAAAACCACAACCTTATATGCGGCATTGTCTGATCTAAATGATGGTTCAAAAAATATATTGACTGCAGAAGATCCGATTGAGTATCAACTTGAAGGGATCGGGCAGACGCAGGTCAATACCAAAGTGGATATGACCTTTGCTCGTGCATTAAAAGCCATGCTTCGACAAGACCCAGATGTGGTGATGGTCGGTGAGATTCGTGATTTAGAAACTGCTGAAATTGCAGTACAAGCGTCATTAACAGGCCACTTGGTACTTTCAACGCTGCATACCAATACAGCAATCGGTGCGGTGACCCGTCTTAAAGACATGGGGATTGAACCCTTTCTACTTTCAAGCTCATTGATCGGTGTGGTGGCGCAGCGTTTGGTTCGAACCTTGTGCCGTCACTGTGCGACTTGGCATGATGCCGATGATTTTGAAAAAGACTTATTTAAGCATCTCGATGCATCGGCCGAATTAAAATTGCCACAACCTAAAGGATGTGAACAATGCTCGCATACTGGATTTACAGGGCGTACCGCAATTTATGAAATCGTCCCGATTGATGAGCAAACACGTCGCCTCATTCATGGTAATGCTGCTGAGTTTGAGTTAGAAAATCATGTACGTGCAAATGCGGGTTCAATTCGTGATGATGGTTTGCGTAAAGTTTTGGCAGGTAAAACCACCATTGAAGAAGTGCTCAGAGTGACGAATGAAGCGGCTGAATAGTCGGTGTGAAATATCAATAAAGCCCCGAAGCCTGTGTAATGATTCGGGGCTTTGCTTTAATTAATCTTTTCAAAATGAATTACAGCATCATATGCTTTGTCTGTCAGAGTGAGCTGAGTTGCATCACTGAGTTTCATTTCAATGCTATTGCTCTCTTTATATTTCAAAACATCATGGCTCACTTCGGCCATACCTGATGTAGTACTAGAAGTGCGCTCAGTATTATTTTTATCGAGCCAAAATTCGTCTTTAATTTAATAGTCATCGCCTTGTTTGCTAATTGAAAGTTTGCGAAGGCTCTCCGTGTCAGGTGTTTGTTTCCATTCCCCTGAAAAATCAGGCGCAGGTGTTTGGCTACATGCGGCTAAGGCCAAGCTTAGAAAAAGCATCGAAAAGTATGTTTTCATTGTAAAGTCCTGAAAATGATTTTAATTTTTTTATGGATGTATAGTTAATTATAGTTTGAATATTAAACAATTTTTTAATTTTATTCATTAATCTTTCTATCGAATGTCTCATGATTTTTTATTTCTAATTTGAACTAAAAACAGCCCAAAAATATGGGCTGTACAGTCTTTCACTTACCACAAACTGACAATTTTCTTCATCAATTCAGCACGAATAAGCGCGGTTGGGTTACCTGCATTGCGCTGCGTTTCATTTTCATAAAACTTTTGCCAAGTTTGAACCATCTCTAAAGTGACATCTTGAGTTTTAAGCTTTTCAACGTCGGCTTTGTTGATATTGGCTAAGCGTGCTGCAGCACCTTCTGGGCCTGTACCCCAACCAATGATGCCTTGACCATAGGCAGGTAAAGACATGTTGTTTGGTGTTGGCGGTAGCGCAAGACGTTGAATATCTGGATTGACCAGGGATTTAATTTGAGGGCGGACTTTTTCAGACAGGGTTAATTCGGCAAAACTTAGTGTGGGTGCGCTGATTAGCAATGTACTGATAAGGAGAGGTTTAAGCATCATAGATCAACAAATGAATGTAAATAATAATCGTTATATATTTTAGCAAGGTTTTGGTAGCTGAATAAGAATATTTAAATGCATTGGAAATGGATAAGGCTTTATTTTGAGCTCAGCTGTAGATTTGTAGAAGTCAAAAAAGTTCAAAGCACTATTTTATAAGGAATTAAAACAGTGCTTTGTATAGATAGGTACAAATGGATTTAAGTCAAAACATTTAAAGTGACATTAATATTGTTTCGGGTCGCATTTGAATAGGGGCAAACAATATGTGCAGCATCGACCAATTTCTGTGCCTCGCTTGCATCCATACCCTCAAGATGAATATTAAGCGTCACTTCAATACCAAATCCTGTTGGAATAGGGCCGATACCAACATCACCTTCAACATAGGCAGCAGGGGCAATCGAAATTTTATCTCGGTTAGACACAAATTTCATTGCACCTAAAAAACAGGCTGAATAACCAGCGGCGAAGAGTTGTTCGGGATTTGTACCATTACCTGTACCCCCCATAATTTTCGGCACCGCCAATTGAACATCTAAATGACCATCGGACGTCGTTGCACGACCATCACGACCACCAGTGGCTTTTGCATGGGCTGTATAAACTGCTTTTTCTAAAGTCATTTTTCTAATCCCTCAGATGATGGTTCAAAATCATATCGTGGGGGATTTTGTTTAAATAATATTCAGTTTTTTTGTAATTTTATACAGAGTGAAAATCAATATTGAACCAAAACACGGTGCTGCATCAGTGGCATTGATGCGCGAATCTGTTCCTGCTCGTCTAAGTCGAAAGGAACTGTGAGTAGTTGAGCGCCTTCTTCTGCGGTGATTGCTAAAATTTGACCACGACTATTGCTTGCTCCAGCATGACCCCAAGTTTGACGCTTTTCACCATGCCAACCTTGTTGTGCTGCACCTAATACAGCACATTGACTATCCATAGCACGAGCTTGCAGTAAGAGCTGCCAGTGCATTTCACCCGTGGTATAAGTAAAAGCTGCAGGCGCCGTTAAAATGTTTGCACCTTGGCTACGAAGTTTCAAAGCCAGTTCAGGAAAGCGCAAGTCGTAGCACACCATCAGGCCAATATTGCCAAAAGGTGTTGTTGCAACTACGGTTTCAGTACCAGGTTCAAAAAATTTTGATTCTTGATAGCCACCGACAGCGTCACCAACTTGAACATCAAATAAATGAATTTTGTCATAACGTGCTTCGGTACGTTCAGGGCTGATACACAGGCTGACAGTACGGACACGACCATCTTGAATGATTGAACCATCTGGACGATAAGGGCATGGGAGTGTGCCCGCAACAATCCAAAGTTGATAACGATGTGCGAGTTGTTCTAGTCGCTGCTGAATACTTTCAAATTGCGCCGCGGTTTCGCGTTGTTTACCTGCGGCAAAGCAGACAAAATTTTCAGGAAATACAATGAGACTCGCACCTTGAGCCTGACTTTGTTGCATCAATGACTCGATCACTTTGAAGTTATCTTCAATGTCATTTTGAGAATTCATTTGAGCAATGGAAAGTAAAATCATGCGAAGAGGGTCTCTGCTGTGATTAACCTAAATTAGACATTTTGCTGCTTGGGTTGCTCTAGATTGTCCTGCTCTTTTTGCAGTTGTTTGACCAAAGGCTCAAATATATTTTGGTTGCTATCATTTAGTTTCATCAGCGTTTTGTGTGCATCTAAAACCGTATTCAGCATATTGCTATGGGTAATGTGTTCTTCCATAAGTGCGCGAGTGCATACACTTGGATCACCACAATAATTCAAAATAACAAACACCTGACCTAAACCCATGCTATTGGCAAGCGTTGTGATATCAGAGTTTGTAGACAACATTACCGCTTGGATATGGTGAACTTGTTTGAGCTTCAAACCCAGTTTAGCCAAAATGCCAAGGACAGTACTATCGATAAATGTCGTTTGGGTTAAATCAACGATTGCACCGACGACATTTTGTTGCTGTTCAATTTTGTTTAATAACTTGTCTAGACTAATACAAGATTGGGCACGCACTTCGCCAATAAGCTTAAAAATATGCGTTCCGTTCAAGCTTGCATATTCAACATGACCTGTTGACATATAAATGCCATTTGCAGAGAAGGATAGTAGATTATCCCATAGGGGCACAGCTTACTCAAGTAGCCGAGTATGATCAGAAAGTCTTATTCGGTTTAAGTAGTTGATTTCGTGACTAATTGATTCGACGTAAACTTAGGATGGCAATATCGTCGGCAACATGGTCTGGTGCTTGAAATGATTGATTTTGCAAGTGATAAACCAATTGACCTAGCTGTTCATTCAATCCACCATCAAAAGGTTCAAGTGCGCCATCCGAGCAAATTACAAAGCGCGAATAACGATTTAAGGTAAATTCAAACTCTTCAACTTCTAGGTCTTCAGTTAAGCCAAGTGGAAAGCTACTGGTATTTAAAATTCGTGCGGGAAGACCGGGTTCAAATAAAATGGCCGGCGGATAATGGCCTGCACTAGACCATTTCAAGACATGCGTATCGAGATTGAGTATCCCTGCAATCATGGTAATGTGCTTTTCAATATTTTCTTGAACCAACATGCCATTGAGCTTTTTGATGAGTTCTCTCGGGGTTTTTGAACGACCGTGGAAAGCAGCCATCCAAGAGGTCAGTAAACTACTCGTCACCCCATGACCAGATACATCTGCGAGATAAAACATGATTTCTTTATCGCTGATTTTCCAGTAATCGTACCAATCACCGGATAAATAGGCTGAAGGCTGGAAGAATGTTTCAATTTTATAGTTGTGGAGTTCAATCGGGTTGGGCAGTAAACGTTTTTGCAAATCTGCAGCAGAAGGGAGATCACGGCTGTCTTGATTGCGTTTGTATTGCGCATCAATTTTAGTGAGTGCCACCTGAAGGTTGGTTGGAATATGGTCCCAAACCCATCCGGCTAAAGCGCCTTGTTGCCAAGCTTGAGCCAATGCAGCACCTTCATGCTCAAAAGCGAGCACAATGGTAGGAAGTGTCCATTGGTGATTTAAAAAGTCGGCAACATCAGCAATTGCAATGATCGTTGGATCATACAAGTCTAGATCTTCAATGTTAATCATTTGTACGCTAGGAAGCGCATCAAGTACCTGATCTAAATATGGAATATCACGAGTAGGTTGAATGAAATACATAAAGAATTAGATGAATCCTTCGATAGACAATAAGTGTACTATAGCAAGCTAATGATGGCTGGAGGGAAAAACCACACCAGCCAATTGAAAAATTTTATTTATTCAGTTGTTACCGTGTCGGTATCATCTGAAATGCTATCATCAATGAAATCGGTAGAATCATCAGATGAAACGTCTACTGAATTATCTTCAGATTCATCAATATCGTCATCTTCTTCATCAATAAATAAGTTTTCTTCAGCAATACCTTTTTTCTCAGCAATAGAATAGTTCAGGCGTTGCAAATAAATATCACGAATTTGAGCGTATTTATCGCCTTGCAATACACCTTCGATATCCAGTAATTGAGCGCGAGTATCGATTCCACGTAAAGTTTGCTCAGACCAATACGCCACATCATGACCATCAAGCATATATTTCTGTGGACGTCCTTGACTATCTACTGCTAGACCGACGGTTTGGCGCAATGTGCTTGGACCAAGCACTGGTAGAACAATATAAGGACCAGAAGGAATACCGTAATAACCTAAAGTCGCGCCAAAATTTTCATCTTCTGTTTCTAGACCCAGACGGCTTGCAGGGTCAGCAAAGCCTAAAGTTGTCAGTGTATTAACAGTAAAACGCCCCAGACTTTTTGCGGCACGTGTCGGTCGACCTTGGGTGAGTTGGTTAAATGCATTCCAAGGTTCGCCCAAATTTTTACGGAATAAACGATACGATTCACGTATATCCTTAGGGGTTTTTGCGACATATTGCACAGCAGCAGGGCGGGCAATATGGACATCTAAATAATCATTAAATGCGTAAACTTTCCGGTTGATCGGCTGGAAAGGGTCTTTATCTTCTTCTGATTGTGCTGCATTGGCATTTACAGATAATTTTTTTGCAACTTCAGATGACTTGACCATCGCAGCATGCGCAAGTTGTTGCGTTTTTGATTTATTGGCAGCTTCTGAGTCTTGAGCAACAGGTGCTGAAGCCTCGTCATTTGCAAATACAGGTGTTGTTACGACAAGTGACAATAATCCTGCATATAAAAAAGAAGTTTGGCGCATATATAGTCCTGACGCTTTTAGCGCGGCAAAATGTTTGCCGTATAATAAGTAAAAACGTTCAAATAATCCTGATTTATTACTATTAAACCAAATTTGATCAAAATATGAATGAAAAAATGTAATTTGGGTGAAAAATGTGCGCTCAAAATAATTATTTAAAAAAAGGTGTTGCAACGGATGTGAAATGCTGTAGAATGCACATCCATCGGCGGTGATGAAGATTAAAACTTCTGATAAAACAATGACTTGGTTGAATTGATTAAGTTGGGTTTTATTTGATAAGTTTAAAAATAATTTGAATTACTGGTTGACTCTTTAGAAATAAAGAGTAATATAGCCGACCTAGCTTGCTGGTGACGAACCAACAAGAAGATCATTAAGAGATTATG
>NZ_VPAO01000043.1:0-37730 GCF_013419235.1 Acinetobacter sp. YH12098 | reverse complement strand
GGAAGCAGATGAAATATTATTGGCGAGATTTTCAAGTCATGACAGCTGATAAAATAGAGCAATGGGTGGAGAAAGTATCAAACCAATTCGGAAAAGAATACATGTTTACTTTTTAATGACAACTTATGGGAATTCCTAGAAAGCAAATAGAAAGACTTAAAGATAAATATTTACGAATTCCAACTCAAATATAAAAAATCCCCTAATTAGAGGGGATTTTTTCAAACTAATTACTGAACTGAATCATCCAAATTTGGCGCTAACCAACGCTTCGCTTCATCCAAAGTCCAGCCTTTACGCTTTGCATAATCCTCAAGCTGATCGCCTGCGATTTTACCCACGTTAAAGTATTGGCTTTCAGGGTTTGCATAGTAGAAACCGCTGACAGATGAAGGCGGCCACATTGCAAAGCTAGAAGTCAATTGCGTACCAATTTTATCGGTAGAACCTAACCAATCAAACAATGGCGCTTTTTCAGAATGCTCAGGACAAGCAGGGTAGCCCGGTGCAGGACGGATGCCCACATACTTCTCTTTAATCAATTCTTCATTGCTTAAGGTTTCAGACGCTTGGTTACCCCAGAACTCTTTACGGATGCGCTCATGCAAATGCTCCGCAAACGCTTCCGCAAAACGGTCACCTAAAGATTGCGCAAGAATTGCAGAGTAGTCATCGCCTTTAGCTTTGTACTCATTTGCCATTTCTTCCGCACCAAAGATGGATACCGTGAAACCGCCCAAGTAGTCTTCTGCGACACCTTTAGGCGCAACAAAGTCCGCTAATGACAAGTTCGGTTTACCAGTAACTTTGTCAGACTGTTGACGAATGTGATGGAAGGTATGCGTAACCGATTGACCATCTTCGCTATACACTTCAACCGAATCCGCTGCAGAACGGTTAGCAGGGTAAATACCAAACACAGCACGAGCATCAAAACGTTTGTTGTCGATGATGTCTTTTAGCATGGTCTGTGCTTGTTCATACAAGTCAGTTGCTGCTTCACCTACAACTTCATCCGTTAAGATAGCAGGGAATTTACCTGCCAAACTCCAAGAAATGAAGAACGGTGTCCAGTCAAAGTACTCAACTAATGTTTCCAATGGATAATTGGTCAGCGTTTGCGTACCAATAAAGTTTGGCTTCACAGGCGCATTGGCAGCAAAGTCAATTTTTAAGCCATTTTCTACAGATTCAGCATATGTCAGCTTGGCAGCTTTTGGCTGTTTATTGGCAATACGCTCACGGACTTTTTCATATTCAGTACGGGTTTCTTCTACAAACTTTGGCTTCATTTCCTTAGAAAGTAAAGTTGTTGCTACACCCACCGCACGAGATGCATCGGCAACATAAATGACTGCATCGTTTGAATATTGTGGATTAATTTTCACTGCCGTATGCGCTTTAGAAGTGGTTGCACCGCCAATCATCAATGGAACATTAAAGCCTTTGCGCTGCATTTCTTTCGCAACAAAAACCATTTCATCCAAAGATGGAGTGATTAGGCCAGATAGACCAATAATGTCGACTTTTTCATCAATCGCAGTTTGCAGAATCTTCTCGCAAGGCACCATCACGCCAAGGTCGATGATGTCATAGCCGTTACAGCCCAGCACCACGCCCACGATATTTTTACCGATGTCATGTACGTCACCTTTCACGGTTGCCATCAGGACTTTACCCTTAGATTGGCCAGCTGTTTTTTCCGCTTCAATGAATGGGTTGAGCCAAGCTACGGCTTGCTTCATGACACGTGCAGATTTCACCACTTGCGGCAGGAACATTTTGCCTGAACCGAACAAATCACCTACCACGTTCATGCCGTCCATGAGTGGGCCTTCAATTACATCTAAAGGACGTTTAGCTTTCAGACGTGCTTCTTCAGTATCTTCATCAATGAATGTGGTGATGCCTTTAACCAAAGCGTGTTCAAGACGTTTTTCAACTGGAAGTTCACGCCATTCCAAGTTTTCAACTTGTTTTTGCGCAGCACCTTGACCACGGTATTTTTCAGCAACTTCAAGCAGCTTTTCTGTAGCTTCTTGATGGCTTTCACCTTGGTTTTGGTTCAAGATCACATCTTCAACCGCAGCTTTCAGTTCAGCATCAATATCATCATAAATCGCCATTTGACCTGCGTTGACGATACCCATAGTCATGCCTTGCTGAATGGCATGGTATAAGAACACTGAGTGAATCGCTTCACGTACAGGCTCGTTACCGCGGAATGAGAACGATACGTTAGACACACCGCCGGAAATCATCGCATGCGGTAAGTTCTGTTTGATCCAACCTGTCGCTTCAATAAAGTCCACAGCATAATTGTTATGTTCTTCGATACCAGTTGCGACCGCAAATACGTTAGGATCAAAAATGATGTCTTCAGCAGGGAAGCCTACTTCATTGACCAATACATCATAAGAACGCTTACAGATTTCTTTTTTACGTGCAGCAGTGTCGGCCTGACCATTTTCGTCAAAGGCCATAACAATTACGGCAGCGCCATACTGACGGCACAAACGCGCTTTTGCAACGAACTCGTCATAGCCTTCTTTTAAGGAAATCGAGTTAACAACCGCTTTACCTTGTACACATTTTAAGCCTGCTTCAATGATTTCCCATTTAGATGAGTCAATCATGATCGGCACACGTGAAATTTCAGGTTCAGAAGCGACAAGATTCAGGAAGTGCACCATTGCGCCTTCTGAATCCAGCATGCCTTCATCCATGTTGATATCGATAATCTGCGCGCCAGCTTCAACTTGCTGCTGTGCAACTTCTAAAGCTTCGGCAAAGTTTTCTTCACGGATTAAACGTAGGAATTTTTTAGAACCTGTCACGTTGGTACGTTCACCGACGTTTACAAACAGCGAATCTTCTGTAATGTTGAACGGCTCTAAACCGCTTAAACGGCAAGCGGGTTTGGTTTCTGGCACTTGGCGCGGCTTAATGTCTTTTACGGCATTGGCAATAGCACGGATGTGATCCGGCGTTGTACCGCAGCAGCCGCCAGTGATGTTAATTAAGCCACTTTCTGCAAATTCTTTAATAAAGGCAGCTGTTTCTTCAGGGGTTTCATCATAACCGCCGAAGGCATTTGGTAAGCCAGCGTTCGGATGCGCCGAAACAAAAGTATCAGCAACGTCAGCAATGGTTTTTACATGTGGACGCATGGCATCTGCACCGAGGGCACAGTTAAAGCCAATAGACAATAAGTCACCATGACGCACAGAGTTCCAGAACGCTTCAGCAGTTTGGCCAGTTAAAGTTCGGCCAGAGGCATCGGTAATCGTGCCTGAAATCATCAATGGCAATTCATAGCCAAGCTGATTAAACACTTCTTTTACTGCAAAAATGGCAGCTTTACAGTTCAAAGTATCGAATACAGTTTCAATGAGCAGAATATCGGCACCGCCTTCAATCAGGGCATGCGCAGCTTCAATATAGTTTTCTTTAAGCTCATCAAAAGTAATATTACGGAATGCAGGGTCATTTACATTTGGCGAGATTGAGCAAGTACGTGAAGTTGGCCCAAGCACACCAGCCACAAAACGTGGTTTTTCAGGTGTTGAGTATTTTTCACAAGCGGCTTTGGCAATACGCGCTGCTTCACGGTTGATCTCTGATACCAAATCTTCCATGTGGTAGTCAGACATTGAAACTTTAGTGCCGTTAAAGCTGTTGGTTTCAATAATGTCTGCGCCAGCATCGAGGTAGGCTTCATGAATGCCTTGGATAATTTGCGGCTGCGTCAACACCAATAGGTCATTATTGCCTTTGAGGTCAGATGCCCAATCTGCAAAACGCTCACCACGGTAGTCAGCTTCTTCGAGTTTATGACGCTGAATCATGGTGCCCATTGCACCGTCGATAATCAGAATCCGTTGAGCGAGCAGCTCTTTTAGGGTGGCAAGCGTGGACATAAATAACCCCAATCCGATGGAATATAAAATCGGCAAATATATTAACAGAATTCATTGCAGTTTTATTGATATTCAATCATCTTCACAGCGCGCAATTATTAGCTTGTTGAATTAATGAGCAATATTGCAACTTGATAATTTCATATTCCAATTTCATATAAATGTATGGAAAGCTTCATGAATTTGTCATATTGCTCAGGCAAGATTAAAAAACATCCAGCAGGGCTATGCAATATGACAAAAAACATGACAGATGAAATATAAGCTGAAACATTGGGTTTCAAAGAAAATAAAGTTTAAATACGCAGATTAAATAACTGATTTACTTTATGAAAGTAGAGTATAAAAGTCGGTTTTTAACACTTTAAAAAAACAAATAAAGCATGAAAAATTGCTTTATATGACACCGCTTTGTCATATAATTGTCATAATTAAATTGAACAATATGGGGATTTTAAAATCCTCTATTCCTGCCTGCATGAATTCTAAACAAACTCCCGTAGATTCAGCGCACACGTCGACTACTCAAAAGTCTACGAATGTTCATGTGCCTACACCGAAATTCTTTATGCCGGTATTTTTGACGGTGATTATTTCAACGTTGATTTATATTGGTTTTCAGGTGACTGCCGATTTAGCGCATGTTCCGCCTTTAAGTCTTTATTCAATGATTTTATTGGGCACAGCCTTATTCATCGCACTTGGCTTTGAATTTGTAAATGGCTTCCATGACACTGCGAATGCAGTAGCAACAGTGATTTATACCAATGCTTTGTCAGCACCGGTTGCGGTAATGTGGGCGGGTTTCTGTAACTTCCTAGGCGTAATGGTTGCCAGTGGTGCAGTCGCTTACGGCATTATTGCCTTATTACCTGTTGAATTGATTATGAATGTCGGTTCAGGTGCTGGCTTTGCCATGGTTTTCGCAATGCTGATCGCAGCGATTTTGTGGAATTTAGGGACTTGGTTCTTAGGCATCCCGGCGTCTAGTTCGCATACTTTGATTGGTTCTATTCTTGGCGTTGGCATCATGAACTACCTGTTAAATGCAGGCGGTGGTGCGAGCGGTGTAGATATGGAGCAGGTGCTTAAAGTCGGTAAGGCCTTATTATTCTCGCCACTGATTGGTTTTGCATTTGCAGCTCTCGTTTTCTTGTTGGTGAAGCGTATTTTCCGCAAACAGCTTGAACTGTTTCAGCCACCAGAAGGCAACAAGCCGCCACCACCACTGATTCGTGCAATCTTGATCTTTACCTGTACAGGTGTAAGTTTTGCGCACGGTTCAAATGATGGTCAAAAAGGTATGGGTCTGATCATGCTGATTTTGATCGGATGTGTGCCATTGGCTTATTCATTGAATAAGAACTTAGATAATCAACATATTCAATCTTTCCATCAGTTATCTGCTCAAACTGCGACTGCGATCTACGCAGAGCATAAGGATATTCCTGATGCACAAGCACGTGATGTACTCACCAAATACATTCAAACCAAAGAAGTCAGCCCAGAAGTTGTGCCAGCTTTGGCAAGTTTGACCGATCATTTAGGTGAGCGTGTTGCACAGTATGGCGACTTAAAAGATATTCCTGAACAAGAAGTATCTTCGATTCGTAATGACATGTACTTAAGTACTACTGCTTTTAAACGTCTAGATAAAGCTGACCAACTACCAGCAATGGCAGAAGCTGAACAAAAGACTGTGAAGGAATATCGTAGTCACTTAGACTCGTTCTTACAGTACATTCCAACATGGGTGAAAGTCGCTGTTGCATTGGCACTGGGTCTTGGAACCATGGTGGGTTGGAAACGTATTGTCGTGACTGTAGGTGAGCGTATTGGTAAAAACCACATGACCTATGGTCAGGGCATGTCTGCCGAGCTTGTTGCTATGTCAACGATTGCTGCTGCGGATGGTTTTGGTATGCCTGTATCGACCACACACGTATTGAACTCTGCGGTTGCAGGTACCATGGTCGCGAATAAATCGGGTCTGAACTTTGCAACAGTGAAGACCATTCTATCGGCTTGGGTCTTCACTTTACCTGCAACGATCTGTCTATCAGGCTGCTTGTACTGGTTATTCTTGAAAGTGTTCTAAGCAACTCAAATTCCAGATATAAAAAAACGCTGCTTCGGCAGCGTTTTCTTATGGCTGTATCTCAGACATCACCGATTTTAATGGGATGACTGAGAGCTGAATTAGAACAATCAAACTAGCGAGTTGAAGCTTTGCAAAGTTCAACACTTATTTGAACCAATGCAGTTACGCTTTTTTAAACAGTCCCAATACTTTTTTCACGGACAATTTCTCTTCAGCAAAACCATACAGCGCTGCAAAAGGTAAGGCAGTACGCGCCAAATAAGCCACACGCCATAAGCCACCATGGTTGGCACCATGCATCATGAGTTCTAATGGGTGGTCTAGCGCCGTTTCAGGGTTAGCAACCGATTGAGGGTTTCTCAAGTCGTGAATCCATAAAGCTGCCATGAGTGCATTGGTGGTTTCAGGTTGGAAGGATTCCACATCAAATAAACTCGCACCATTAAATGCGGCCTTTAATAATGGATTCTTCGTCACTGAGCGAGTTGTGGTGGATGGCGCAATATTGATACTAACCCGCTGACCATTTTGACGTGCCACAGTTGCACGCCATTGTTGAATACGTTTTGCAAGTGCGTAGTTAGGACCTTGTTCCACCACCAAACAGTCAGCGATACCATAGGATTTTCCATTGTCTGCTGTGGTGGTTTGCTCATTATTTTGCTTAAAGAAATGCTGACCTGTGACTTTCGCAATGCTTTGCGTCAAAAGCTTTTGTGCAGAAGCACGGTTTTGGAATTTGGCTTGCGCTGCCGTAACAATCTCTTCTGGCACCGCATAGACATCGGTCGGAGTACACATAAACATCAAGCTGGTGTCGGCTTTTTGCTGGCTGACATAGGCCATGATGCTGTCCATGGCCATTGCAACACGAACATGCTTTTCACCATCTAAATAGGCAATTGCAGCTAGATCTAGTTGATGTTCACTTTGTGCAAGCCATTGTGCAATTTCAGGAATGTGTGTCAGTAAATTGGCACCCAATTTGTGTTTTAGTTCTTGAATGGGTGTGTCTTCATGCACAGCGTCGAGACTTGGCGCATATAAAGTGGCATTACCGGCCTGAACCGTGCTTAAGATTCGATCCCAAACACGTTCATTATTCAGGTCAATTGCCACAATATTGGTTTTCCATTTTGCTAACCACGTCAGGGGGCCAGCTTCGGAGGCAGCACCAAAAAGCACCATAGTCCGATCTGACAAATCGAACCATTCTGGGTGTGCAATGGCTTCACGTAATGCGTCTGCATGACTGGCTTCAATGATGCCAGCATCTTGCCATTTTTGAATCTGAGCCAGTAAAGCCTCACCTTGCAGTTTTTGGCCATGATAGGGCACATACCACTCAGGCGCTGCGTCACTTTCACCTTTTAACTTCACGGTATGCAGCGGATGTGCAGTTAAAGCCACTGCATCTTTGAGCGTATGCTTTTCTTGATCACGATAAAACTCAAAGACGTGATGCGCTTTATTTAAACCTTGCTCAGCAATGTTGATCGCTGCTTCAGATGATTGAATCCCTTGTTCAACCAAGGCTTTAAAATATTCAGGATATTTTTTACGCCAGTTTTTTTCTTGTTTTGCACGTACAGAAGAGTGATGGTCAACTGCAGCTAAGGCTTCAGCGATAATTTCACGACCGGTTTTAGATGTACTCGGCTTTTGGTTTGAAGCCGAAATGGGAAATTGAAGACCTTCAGTTGAACTTGACATGCAAAATATCTCAGCTAATTTTGTCATTAATATACAGATGTATACATTATCTATGCCAAATTAAAAAATAGGGTGGCATAAAATGCCAGATTTATATGATTTGTCATGTGCTTTTGTGAACTTTCGTAGAATATACAGCTTCAAATTTTACTGACGGAATTGAAAAAGCCTTCGTTTTGAAGGCTGAAAAGAAGAGGGCATTAAATCAATAACGGCAAATCAACAACGACCTTTTTTAGCCTGTCCGGGCGGGCAAAAGTCGCCATGGCGATCTGGGTAATTGTAAGGATAGTGATTACGATCTGGGTCGACGACGATACTGCCTTCACGGGTGTGAACGGCACAAGCACTCAACACGCAGGTCTACAGCAAACTTGAGAACATCAGGACTATTTTCATTGGAATTTTCCCTTTTTTATTCTGTGTCATTTCAGTTTAAATCAGGGCATGGGTAGATAGCGTTTCAATCTGCTGTGAAATTGTATAGCTCGATATTCAAAGTGCGGTGTTGTAGATATGGGAAATTGGCTAAAGAAAAGATCAATGGTGATGAGGTTAAACTCGGCGCAATAAAAAAGCCTAAACTGAAACGGTTTAGGCTATCATTTTTACAGCTTAAATTAGGCTGATTTTTTAGACTTAACGTTTAGAAAGGAACGTTTAATAACTGACTTAAGAAATGTGGAATGAGTTTCGGTTCAAGAATAATCGTCATGATTACACCATACGCTGCGCCCCAAAGGTGTGCGCTGTGGTTAATGTTGCTGTTGCCACGTTTACCTGACCAGATACTATAAGCCACATAAAGCACGGCAAAAATAATCGCCGGAACAGGAATAAAGAATACAAAAATCAGTTTCCACGGTTCAAACAAGATATACGCAAAAAGTACCGCAGATACCGCCCCAGAAGCGCCTAAACTTGCCCAATGGGTATCATGCTTATGTTTTAAATAACTCGGAATAATCGCAGCGATCAAACCGCCCAAGTAAAACAGCACAAAGCCCATGTCGAAAAAATATTGGCGATAAAAACTTTCAATCACGCTACCAAAGAAAAATAAGGTAATCATGTTGAATAATAGGTGCGCACCATCTGCATGAATAAAGCCATGGCTAATAAATCGGTCATACTCGCCACGACTGAGGGCTGGCGGCCAAAATAACAAACGATTCATCACTTTCTGATTTGAAAATGCAATCAGTGAAATCACCACCGTAATCAGGATAATGGTCACGGTGTGGTTAAAGGGTAGACCCAACATATATGACTATTCTACTTGTTAAAATTTATGCTCAATAATGCCATTAAAACGGCTTAAAGCGTGAACTTTCAGAATAATTCCGACAATTTTAGTTGATTTTTTTCTAATGCCCCGCATCTTAAGTTAAAATAGCGACTTCAGCTTGAGGAAATATTGTAATGTCGACTGAGAACAACAGCACAGCAGTTGCTGAAGAAATTCCAAACCTATTGATCACTCCAAATGCCCAAGAGTATTTGAAAGATCTTTTGGATAAACAAAATACACCGGGCATTGGTGTACGTGTTTTTGTGGAAAATCCGGGTACGCCACGTGCTGAATGTTGTATGGCTTACAGTGCACCAGAAGAAGTTGTGCCTACAGACTATAAACAAGACTATCCAGATTTCCCTGCATTTATTGACACACCGTCTATTCCATATCTTTTGGATGCGGTGATTGACTATAACAAAGACCGTTTTGGTGGTCAGTTAACTTTCCGTGCACCAAACTCAAAAGTGCCACGTGTGGGTCCAGATGCCTCTGTAGAAGAGCGAATCACTTATGTTCTACAGTCAGAAATTAATCCTGGCCTTGCCGGTCATGGTGGTAACTGTGCATTGGTAGAAGTGGTTGAAGATGTAGAGCATGGTTTAACTGCAGTGCTTAAATTCGGTGGTGGTTGCCAAGGTTGTTCTTCAATCGATTTAACCTTGAAACAAGGTGTTGAAACAACATTGAAGCAGCATGTACCTGAATTAATGCGCGTTGTTGACCAAACGGATCACAGTAATACTGAAGGTGCTTATTTCAAATAAGTTCAGTATTGTTATAAAAAAGCCGCAATGATGCGGCTTTTTTATTGTCTAAATCAAATAAAACGAAGATTTTTAAATGGTTTCTGAGGTTTTTACAGTGAGATGATAAGCGATATCACAAATATAAATGAGAATGATTATTAAAATTAGTTGCAATATTGTTCGTGGTAGTTACAATGTGCAACACAATATTCAAGATTTCTCCATAAATACGTTCATTTGGAAGCACTCAATGACCAAACAACTATTCAAATCAACGCTTACACTTTCAATACTCTGTGCATTGGTAAGTTTGTCGCATGCAGAAGATGTGCAAACTGAAGCAACAGACGAATCCGTAACGAAGATGGAAACCATTGTTGTTACTGCAGCAGAACAGGTTAAACAATCATTAGGTGCTTCAAAAATTACGGCAGAAGATTTAGAAAAAATGCCGGTTGTGAATGATATTTCAGAGCATGTGCGCCGTATGCCGGGTGTGAATTTGACTGGTAACAGTGCCACCGGGCAACGTGGTAATAACCGTCAGATTGATATCCGTGGTATGGGGCCTGAAAACACGTTGATCTTAATTGATGGCAAGCCTGTAAATTCGAGAAACTCAGTACGTTATGGCTGGCGCGGTGAGCGTGATACACGTGGTGATTCGAACTGGGTACCTGCAGATGCCATTGAATCGATTGAAGTGCTGCGTGGTCCAGCAGCAGCGCGTTATGGTTCAGGTGCGATGGGTGGTGTGGTCAATATTAAAACCAAGAAAGTGACCAATGAAGTGCATGGCTCTGTGGAAGTTTTTACCAATCAGCCTGAAGACGCTAAAGAGGGTGCAAGTCACCGTGAAAGCTTTAACTTAAGCGGGCCAATTCTCAAAGATGTCCTTTCATATCGTTTATACGGTAGTTATAACAAAACCGATTCAGATGCTGCGGATATTAATGCATTAATGGACAATGGCGCGCGTATGGCGGGTCGAGAAGGCGTTGAAAATAAAGATATCGCAGGGCGCTTGGCTTGGCAGTTGAACGATCAACAAGTCTTGATGTTTGACGCAAGTGTTGGCCGCCAAGGTAACCGTTTTGCAGGTGACAGTCAAAACAGTGTATTTGATCCAGCCGATCCAAACAAAGCGCCTATTCTATCGGCTTTAATTGGTGAAGAAACCAATACCATTTATCGTGATAGTTTTGCATTAACCCATGAAGGTACGTGGGGTTGGGGCGATAGTAAACTCATTGCGCAATATGACAAAACCAAAAATAAACGCCTACCTGAAGGAACAGGCGGTAGTACTGAGGGACAGATTAATAATCTTGAAAATAAACAAACGTCATATCTAGAAACCATTCGCTTTAATGCAGAAGCCAATCTGCCGTTCCAATGGTATGTCCCACAAGTATTAACTTTA
Source organism: Acinetobacter sp. YH12098 (assembly GCF_013419235.1). Taxonomy (NCBI): domain Bacteria; kingdom Pseudomonadati; phylum Pseudomonadota; class Gammaproteobacteria; order Moraxellales; family Moraxellaceae; genus Acinetobacter; species Acinetobacter sp. YH12098. The sequence goes on along the minus strand of NZ_VPAO01000043.1, from coordinate 26,530 downwards.
GGCGCTGAATGGGTTGAAGATGACTTTACCGATACGGTTAATACACAAGCTGGCACAGGCGGTTTTGGTGATGTATTGACCTCAGGTGACCGTTCACACATGGATTCACGGATTGCGTCGGCCTATATTGAAAACAATATGAACTTGGGCGAAAGCACCGATGTCGTTTTGGCACTACGCTATGATAATCATAGCAAATCAGGCGATAGCTGGAGTCCAAGTCTCAATATTACGCAAAAGCTTGGCGACTATTGGACATTAAAAGGTGGTGTGGCTAAGGCGTATAAAGCACCCAATATGTACCAAAATGCGGAAGGTTATCTGTTAAGTACTCGCGGTAATGGCTGTCCGATTGGGCTGAGCCAATGTCTATTACAAGGTAATGGCGATCTCAAACCTGAAACTTCAGTGAATAAAGAGTTAGGTGTGCAGTTCGAAAAAGACATCGTGAATGCAAGCTTTGCATGGTTCCGTAATGATTATAAAAATAAGATCGTTGCGGGGGATACACGTCTGGAAGAACTAGAAGTAAATGGTACAACGTATAATGTACTGCGTTGGATGAATACGCCGGAAGCTTTGGTGGAAGGTGTTGAAGGAAGTATTTCTTTAGATTGGGGTGATATCACGTGGACCAATAACGTTACTTATATGATCAACTCTGAAGATAAACGTACTGGCAATCCGCTTTCAGTGATTCCGAATTACACACTGAACTCTATTTTGAACTACAACATCACGGATCGATTAGACAGTAACTTTGTCTATACCCAATATGGTCGTCAAAAGCCACGTCAATATGCAGAAACCAGTCTTGAAAGCAAAGATGGCTTGGCGATGGATAGCGTGAAAAGTTATGGCATTGCAGGCATTAACTTTGGTTATAAATTTAATGCGGATTTGAGTGCTCGTATCGGTGTGAATAACCTATTTGATGAGCAAAAACTGCGTGATAAAACGGTCAATCAAACATATAACGAGCCGGGTCGTGCTTACTATGCAAGTTTGAAATACCAGTTCTAAGTAGTTCCAAAAGAAAAGCCGCTTAACGCGGCTTTTTTTATGCATGGATATTTAAAATTTTCAGTGCTTCACTTGAGTAGTAAAACTGTTCTAAATACAGACGGGAACGCTCACGTATATAACCTGACTCAATCATTTGTTGAACGATAGGATTGAGTAAATTTTGGAGTTCATGCTGAATCAGTGCTTCATCAATATTTAAATCACGCAGCAATAAATCAAAAGGGCGTTCTGCATTGCGCACGTACCAAGCGTATACGCCATCATGCACTTGCTGTTTCATATACTCAGACTGTCGCATAAAGTCCCAAATTTCATGACCCATAGCGACGGTTTGCGGCAAGTCCTGAACTTCAACATAGTTCTTTAATACCGAAACTGGTAGCGCTTTAATTTTATGCCACAAATTGGCCTGAAAATGGTACAGCTTATGATCATCAAAGTGCTGATTTAACACGGTTTCACTCATTTGACTGAGCTTTAAAATATTCTTTTGCAAGTATTTGCTGACTGCATTATCTAAATTGGTATCTGTGACATTTTCCAGTACCGATTTCCCCATTTTCATGAACCGTGAAACACCGGGGACCGATTTTGCAATCACCGAATTATCTAAATAATCTTGTATCGCATGTTGAATCAACTGACTGATCATGGCTGAAAATGCAGGATTGTTGACCATGGTATGAATTAAACGCTGACGATGTCCCTGTTTACTCGCCACATACTGTGCAATTTTATCGATGGTCAACACTGGAATGATTTCGGCAATCGTAGTGCTGTCATTTGCAGGGTGAATCAGTGCAAATTTGATATGTTCAGCAATTTGCTCAATTAGGAATTGACTTGCAGGGGTATTTAAAATTTGTTTCTGCAACAAGGCATTGATTTGATCAAAACTCCAAATCTGCTGCAAAGATTGTTTACGAAACCATTGATAAAAATGGGTGAATTCAGTGGCTACGGTATCATTGTGTGAAAAGCTCTGATCTAAAAAGTTCAGTTGAGCGTCAATCAACTGCTCAATCATCGGGTTTTTCTGCATACTTTCCCTGAAGTCCCAGTGATGGGTATCTAAAAATGGCGAATGCTCAGTTTAACTGAATCAGTTTATCTACCAAAGGGTTTTTAAACTTTTGACTTTTCGCAAGGAAAGGCAAGTAATGGTCTGCAACTTGTTGTTCGGCTTCTAAGATTGGCATATGACCGACGTTATTTAAAATCACTGGGGTTTCTGCACGTTTCAGTAACGATTTGAGTTCACCAGCCACTTCAACATTAAAGATTTTATCTTGTTTGCCCCAAAGGATCAGGGTTGGTGCTTCCACCGTTCGTGTTAATCGAGCAAAAGTTTCAGGGGTGTAGATTCGATTGAGCGTGACGACTTGATCGATCATTTTACTAGTGAAGGGCGCACGCGCAATTAAGATATTTTCCTGCGCTTCTTTGAGCTGTGTTGGAACATTGGGCGGATTTTGCATGAGTTTATGCATAACATCATCTAAATCCCCCGGTTTTGAAACGATTAAATTCTTAAGTTTATACGGGTCGCGGGTGTAACTGGTATTGGCCTGTTTATAAATGCCCGCGCTGTTGAGTAAAAATAGGCTTTGGGTATCAAAGGGATATTGAGAGGCATATACCGTGGCAATGGAACCACCCAATGAGTGACCTGCGACATTCAGTTTATCTTCAATATCTATTTTAAGGACAAACTGGCGTAGTTGTTCCGTGACATTCGGCACTGAGACATCAAAATCGACCGGCACATGCGTATCGCCATTGGCCGGTAGGTCGGGGATAATCACGTGATAGTTCGGTGTTAAATAATGCGCAACACGATTCCAATTATCACGTGTGCCACCTAAACCATGAATCAGCAAGATGGTAGGTTTAGAGCGTTGACCGCCTTCGCTATAACTCCAATTCACATTCCCGACTTGAACACTGTGTGTGACTAAACCAGCCGCTTTACGCTCTTGGCTCAAATAGTTTTGCACGATAGAGGGTACAGCCAGGTTTTTGCTGATGGGAGACGGATTTGCAGCCAAAGTGTTGTTGGCAGTAAACGTCATACAGCAAATTGTTGCTAGCTTGAAAAAGCCAAAAATGCGTGAATGATGTCCTTTCATTGACGTTTACCCCAGTTAAATCGAATCGATATATTTTTTAGATCATTTATATGACTATTATCAGAATGGGCTGAAATAGCGAAAGCGTATATTTATGAAATATATTGTAAATTAAAAATGACCTTTGTCATCTACTGCTTTTTTGACGTGGTTAAACTTGCGTTTTAATAATGTGAACCATTACAGAAAAAATAATTTTTTTTGATGAATGTGGAGTAGCATTTTCTATCAAGATGCATCGTCGTAGAAAAAATTCACAGCAATTGTTTTTGCAAGTGACAATCGATTCGACTGGGATTAAAATATTGCAACTTCGGATAAGGGTAATTAGAACATGCTAGCAGCAGCAGAAGCTTTAGATCGTTTAAAGAAAGGGAATCAACGTTTTGTAAACGGTGAAACGAATCACCCGAAGCTTTTGACGCATCAACAACGTGCTGAAATGGCCGAAAGCCAAGAACCTTTTGCGATTATTTTAGGGTGTTCAGACTCACGTGTTCCTGCTGAAATGGTCTTTGACCAAGGCTTAGGCGATTTATTCGTGATTCGTGTTGCAGGTAATATTGTGGCACCGTCTCAAGTCGGTAGCGTGGAATTTGCAGCAGAAAGCTTTGGATGTCCTGTGGTCATTGTATTGGGTCATACACACTGTGGCGCGATTCATTCTACGATTGAAGCTTTAACTAATCCTGCGACACCACCATCAGCAAACTTGATGTCGATTGTGAACCGCGTTCGTCCATCTGTAGAAATACTCATGCAAACTGAATTGAAAGATGACCTTGAAAAACTTTCAATGCATGCAGTACGTTCAAACGTTTTTGCATCAGTGAATCAACTTCGTCATGGTTCAGCAGTCCTCGAAAACTTAATTGCGCAAGGCAAATTAAAAGTGGTGGGCGCTGAGTATTCACTCGAAACAGGTGAAGTAAGCTTCTACGATTTCTAAGCAAATTACAGTAAAGACAAGATATTAAAAAAGGCGCTCAAATGAAGCGCTTTTTTTATGAACCGATTTTCACCAACTAAATTTATAAGTTTGCTTTGATCAATGGATAAGCATTGTTCAGCAAAATCGATTGCGCTTTGGCATTCGGGTGAATCTGATCTTGCTGCATTAAGTTTTTATGTCCCGCAACCCCTTGCATAAAGAAAGGCAATAATTTGACTTTGTACTGTTGGCTCAACACTTGATAGTTATTTTCAAAAGCTTGGCTATATGCCTTGCCATAATTCGGTGGAATTTTCATTCCAAATAAAATGACTTTCGATTTGGCCTGTTGGCTTTTTTGAATCAGTTGCGCTAAATTTTTTTGAATTTGTGCAGGGGGCTGTCCGCGTAAACCATCATTACCACCTAACTCAATCACCACAAGGTCTGGACGATGAGTTTGCAACAGTTTAGGCAGTCGTGCCAAAGCACCACTGGTGGTTTCACCGCTGACACTTGCATTGACCACTTTATGTTGTTTCGGATACTGTTGGTCTAGACGTTTTTGTAATAAGTGGACCCAACCTTGCTGCACTGAAACACCATAACCTGCACTTAAGCTATCGCCCAAAATCATAATGGTTTTGGCAGAGAGCAGCATCGGGCAGAACATCAGTGCAATAGCCAGCAAGTAACTCAATAGACGATTATTTTGAATGCGATTTTGCATATAGGGAAGATATGACCCAACTCACGACAGATGTTGACATCATGCCACAGGCGATTATTTCTGCACAGCAATTGACACAAAAGATACAACTTCCACAAAAACAGTTATCGATCTTCGAACAACTCGATCTTGAAATCTTTGCAGGGGAACAAGTTGCGATTACTGGTCGTTCTGGTTCAGGTAAATCCACCTTGTTGGGTATTTTGGCGACCTTAGATCAGGCCAGTTCGGGACAATTACGGGTCTGTGGTCAAGACATTCATCTATTAAATGAAGAACAGCGTGCTCAAGTCCGTTTGGCTCATATTGGATTTGTCTTTCAGTCTTTCCAGTTGTTGCCACATTTAACGGCACTGGAAAATGTCATGCTGCCGCTACGGCTAAAAGCAAATTTTCAGGTCAAAGCCGCCGAAGAAAAAGCATTAAAACTGTTAGCAAAGGTCGGACTAGAACGCCAAGCGCATCAAGCTCCCAAAGTTTTATCCGGTGGTGAGCAGCAACGGGTTGCGATTGCCCGTGCTTTGGTGAGTGAACCCGATCTGATCTTTGCAGATGAACCTACAGGTAATTTAGACAGTGCAACGGCACAGGAAATTGAACAATTGTTATTTCAGTTAAATCGTGAAATGGGAACCACATTGGTATTGGTGACACATGATGCCGATTTGGCCCGTCAATGTCAGCGCCATTTTGAATTGGTCAATGGTCAATTGATTGAGCATCGAACAGGAGATGCTGCATGAATCTTTTGGCACTGTTTCGACCACTCTTACAGCTGAGTTTTAAAACCACGGGTGTGTATTTATTATTGATCACACTAACCTTGGCGATCAGTGCCACCACGGCTTTAAAGTTTAGTAATGTACAAATTCAAAATGCTGTAGCGCTACAAGCTGCTGAAATGTTGGCAGCAGATTTGGTGCTGACAGGCAATGAACCAATTCCACAAGAGTGGCGACAACAAGCCAAAGCACAGCAATTAAAACAATCGAATGTCACGCTATTTAGCAGCATGGCGCACACTGATCAGCAATTTGTCATGGTTAATGTCAAAGCCGTTGATGCTGCATTTCCATTACGAGGTGAACTCGAAACAGAACCGAAACTAAACCGTTCTATACAAGCAGGTGAGGTCTGGTTAAGTCCGCGTGCTATGGATTTGTTGGGCGTTAAGGTTGGAGATCAGATCAATATTGCTGATGCTGCTTTTCAAGTCAGTGCCAAAATCATTCATGACACCAATCAAGAGCTTGGCTTCAGTGGTTTTTCACCGACGGTTATGATTGCGCAGTCTGAGGTGGCGAGAACCAATGCCATCCAAGTAGGAAGCCGGATTGAATATCGCCTGTTAATGGCTGGAGATGCACAAAATACACAGCGATTTGAAAAACTGTATAAGCAGAAATTTGGTGATCAAAGCGAAGACCGTGCTGCCAACCCAAATAATACGCAGGTTCAAGATGCAGCTCAAAGCAGTTTAAAACTGAGAAATGCCAGTGAAGGCAATACCCGCTTGATGAAGCCGATTGCCAACCTAGAAACGTTTTTACAACTGGCCAATATTTTAACTATTTTACTTTGTGGCATCGCCATCGCATTAACCAGCCAGCGCTATGTACAACAAAATCAAGATGCCATTGCACTGATGCGCTGTATTGGATCGACCAAACAGCAAATATTAAGTGCTTATCTGGCTTTACTGTTGGTTGTACTCGGGCTTTCAATCCTGTTTGGAAGTTTGATTGGTTTGGGATTGGGCTATGGCTTATTGCAACTGATGCTACAGCTGATTCCAAATTTACAATTAGAGTTTTCAGCCCTGTCTATGCTGCTTGGCCCGCTTCCAATTGCAATATTCACCAGTACGATTGTGTTATTAGGATTTGTTCTTCCAAGTCTTTGGCAATTATTAGGGACACCGCCGGCACGAGTGATACGACAACAAGAGCGTTCTGTACGTTCCATGCTTTGGATGCTCAGTTTCGGCACACTCAGTTTGGTGGTGTTTTGTGTGGTTTTAACTGAAAATTTACAACTCACCATGTGGCTGATTTGCGCAATCATCTTCCTGTGTATCGGCTTATATATGATGGTCTGGCTCAGTTTAAAGGCCTTGAAAAGTTGGGGGACGAAAATCTCAGCGTATATACGCACACCGTATCAAACGGCATTTCAAATTACCGCATTAGCATTGGGGCTAAGCCTGATCACAGTTTTAGCGGTATTGCGTACAGATTTACTGGAACGTTGGCAACAACAATTGCCACTAGGGACACCTAACCAATTTGTCTATGGATTACCGCCATTTGAGTTGCAGGATTTTAATCAGCAACTCAAGCTGCATGGTTGGCAAGGGACGCCGATGTACCCGAATATTCGTGGGCGTTTAGTTGCCAAAAATGATCTCCCTTTTTCTGATGCCTTAATTAAAAGCAATAATTCATTACGCCGTGAATTGAATCTTACGCAGGCTGCAACTTTTCCGAAAGATAATCAAATTATCGCGGGCAGTCAGCACTTTCAACAGGTCAATGAAGTATCGGTAGAAGTGAAAACCGCACAAGAGCTGGGTATTCAAATTGGAGATCGACTGAGTTTTAGCCTACCTGAAGGGATTTTACAAGCCAAGGTAATTAACCTTCGCAGTGTGGAGTGGGAAAGCTTTAGTCCAAACTTCTTCTTTATTTTTTCTCCCAAAACCATGGATGAAAATGCCGGCAGCTATTTGGGGAGTTTCTATGTTCCACCGCAAGATAAAAATCAGTTGATTGGTCTGATTCAACAGTTTTCGAATACCGTGTTTATTGATGTCAGTCTGATTTTGGATGAGATCAAACGCATCGTCAGCGTATTGGTTCAGATTATTACCATCTTGGCGCTGTTGGTCAGTATTTCAGGCATTTTGGTCTTGGTTGCATGTTTGAACTTATTTATGGATGAACGCAAAAAAGAAGTGGCATTACTGCGTTCCTTCGGCAGTTCCAAGCAAAAACTAAAGTCGATGCTCAGTTTGGAAGTAGGGCTAATGGGACTAATTTCAGGTGTTGTGGCATGTATTTTTGCCGAAGTGATCAGTGCGATTGTCAGTTATAAAATGGAACTGACCATCCAGCTACATGCAGAGATTTGGTTGATCCTCCCACTGGTAATGACCTTAGTCTGTACATTGATCGGACGTTATCGCTTAAGTTATCTTTGCGACATCCCACCCTTAGAAAGCTTACGTGAACTAAATGGTTAAGAGGGGAGATGGTTAACAGCCGAGCAAGTTAAGAGTGGAGCAGGAACCCAGTGCGCAGTCCAGGTTTAGACATGATTTGACGTGTTTGCAACATGTCTGTGTTGATAGCCACAGGGTTCATTCCACTGTTTAACGTGCTGCGAGAGATTGCTTCATCAGTAGGATAAAGTGTTCCCAAAGCGGTAAAATCGGTTGGATTAATTGTTGGCAATGTAGATAAAACAGATAGCATCCGACAGCTGCGGCTATTAGACCGATCATTTGAATGAGCAGGGATTGATGTAATTTTTGTCCCACATACCAAATGAAAGCCAATGCAGCGCCCATCAACATGCCGCCAATATGCGCGGCATTATTAATTCCACTAATCATAAAGCCCATCGCGAGGTTAATGCCCATCACCATCAATAAGGTTTTTTTATCCAGATAAAATTGTTGTTTAGGTAACATCGGAAGCAGCGAAATAATCGTCAACGCTGCACCCAGTCCCATCACTGCACCCGATGCGCCTGCACCAATACTCGGAAAAAGCTGCTGATTGGCTGCACCTTCGGCCAATAATGCATAGCTGTCTTGAATGGTTAAATAACCACTCAATAAACTTCCCATCAGTCCGGCTAAAACATACAGGCCGAGGAAGTAGAAACGACCTAACATTTGCTCGGCAACACTGCCAAAAATATACAAAGCCCACATATTCAACATCAGGTGAATCAGGCCAAAATGAAAAAACATACTGCTGAATAAGCGGATGGGTTCCTCTAAAAAGGTTAAAGGTGCATAATCAGCACCCCAACGCAAAGCATCCAGTGTGTCGGGTTGGCTTACGTTCATTCCATGCAACACTTGCCAGCCAAAGAGTCCAACATTGATGGTAATTAAGAGTGCCGTGATCCACCACAGTTGGATTTGCAGCTTACGGGTTGATACAGCAGGAGGGCTGAGTTCAGACATGCTATTCTTGTACTGTGTCAAAATATTTAAAAATAAGCTTAACATGAAAAAACAGAATTTCTGGAGTAACACACTGACATGAAAGCCTTTATTGTTCGTACATTGTTAATTCTTGTCAGTCTTGTGCTTTTGGTGCAGCTTTGGATCTTTGGAAGTTTGGTGTGGTGGCGTACACATCCTGTGGAATCCACGATGATGATGCGTTTAGATTATTGGTCTGAGCCATCCAAACCGATTAAACACGAATGGCGTGATTACGACCAAATCAGTGATTATGTCAAACATGCTGTTGTTGCCGCGGAAGATGGCAAGTTTTTACAACACAAAGGTTTTGATTGGGAAGGCATGCAAAATGCCTTAGAACGCAATAAAGATAAAGGCAAAGTAGTCGCAGGTGGATCGACCATTTCTCAGCAATTGGCAAAAAACTTATTTTTATATAACAAGCGTTCATTTATCCGAAAAGGACAGGAAGCCGTTGCAACATGGATGATGGAACGCATGTGGACGAAGCAGCGCATTTTAGAGGTATATCTCAACTCGGTTGAGTTTGGGGACAACATTTACGGCGTCGAAGCTGCAACACAGCACTATTTTGGTAAAAGTTCACGGAGTTTGAGTCGAGAACAAGCAGCGTTTATTGCGGCTATTTTACCTAATCCAAAATATTATGATGAAAATCGACAAGATCGTAAGCTAAATTATCGTAAGCGCATGATCCAAAAATATATGCGTTATAGCCATATCCCAGATTAAAAACGATCTAAACACCCGTCAAATGGCATGGTAGCGATTTGAATTACAACAAAAAGCTCATCTTTATGGGCTTTTTTTATGAAATTGTCATAAATTTGAAGCATACTAAACTGAGTACAGCACACATTTTTTTATATGGGTTTGAGATGAATACCGCAGCTGAAGTCGCGCAAGTACCTACTGAATATACTTATAATGATCGTTATATTAATCGAGAGTTATCGATTCTCGACTTTCATCTGCGTGTGCTCGAACAAGCGGTTGATCCGATACATCCATTACTTGAACGCATGAATTTCTTGCTGATCTTTTCACGTAACTTAGACGAATTTTTTGAAATTCGTGTTGCAGGAATGATGGAACAGCTAGACTTAGGTAATGAAAGCCGCAGTCCAGATGGCTTAACACCAAAACAAGTATTAGATGAAATTTCTGCGACAGCGCATGCGGCAATTGAGCGCCAGTATCGTATTTTAAATCAAGAAATTTTACCCAAACTGCGTGAAGAAGACATTTGCTTCTTACGTCGTGGTGAATTAACCCCTGCACAGTCGGCATGGGTAAAAAAGTATTTCCAAGAACAAGTTGCTCCGGTCTTAACGCCAATTAGCTTAGATCCTGCACATCCATTCCCTCGCTTGGTGAATAAGTCGCTGAATTTTATTGTGACTTTAGAAGGGAAGGATGCGTTTGGTCGTCAGATTGACTTAGCCGTTGTACCTGCACCGCGTTCGCTGCCACGTGTCGTTCGACTCCCTGATGAATTAACCGGTGGAAAAGAACATCACGTGATGCTATCGGCAATTATTCATGAACATGTCTCTGACTTGTTCCCCGGTATGACGGCGACGGGTTGCTACCAATTCCGCGTGACGCGTAATGCCGATTTGGCTTTGAATGAAGATGTTGAAGACTTGGCCAAAGCTCTGAAAGGTGAGTTGAATTCACGTCGTTTTGGTCGCGCCGTTCGCTTGGAAGTGACAGAAAATTGTCCGCAGCATATTTATGAATATTTGCTTGATGAGTTCGATTTAGAAGAAGAGCAACTCTATAAAGTAGATGGACCAGTTAACCTTGCACGTTTACTGTCAAACTTTAAACGTCCACATCTACGTTATGACGCGCATATTCCTGTTATACCGAAAGTACTCAAAAAATCTGAAAACATTTTTAGTGCGATGCAAAAGCAAGATATTTTGCTGCACCATCCCTTTGAATCATTCGCACCGGTAATTAATTTACTGCGTGAAGCTGCACGTGATCCACAAGTTTTGGCCATTAAACAAACGCTTTATCGAAGTGGCGCAGATTCGGAGATTGTGCAAGTTTTAGCGGAAGCAGCACGTAATGGCAAAGAAGTCACCGCTGTGATTGAGCTTCGAGCACGATTTGATGAAGAATCAAACATTGCTGTAGCCAATGTATTACAAGAAGCGGGCGCAGTGGTGGTTTATGGCATCGTGGGCTATAAGACCCATGCCAAAATGATTTTGGTGGTACGCCGTGAAAATAATAAATTGGTGCGTTATGTGCATTTAGGTACGGGGAACTATCACGCGGGCAATGCGCGTATCTATACCGATTATGGCCTGTTAACCACCGATAAAGAACTCTGCGAGGATGTACATCGCATTTTCCAAGAGCTGACCGGTATGGGCAAAATGGCGAAGTTGAAAAAATTGCTGCATGCGCCATTTACCTTACATGCTCAACTGATCAATTATATTGATAATGAAATTGCTAATGCTAAAGCAGGTAAGCCTGCGCAAATCATTGTCAAGGTCAATGCATTAACTGAAGTTCAGTTGATCAATAAACTGTATGAAGCGTCACAAGCGGGTGTACAGATTGATTTAATTATTCGTTCTATTTGTTGTTTGCGTCCGGGATTACCGGGGCTGTCTGAAAATATTCGCGTACGTTCTATTGTTGGCCGTTTCTTAGAACATACCCGAGTTTATTATTTCAGTAATAATGGCGATGCACGGATTTACTGTTCAAGTGCAGACTGGATGGATCGTAATTTATTTAATCGCGTGGAAGCCTGTTTCCCAATTGAAGATCCAGCGTTGAAAAAGCGTATTTATCAATTAGGTTTAGTAAATTATCTAAAAGATAATCAGCAAGCTTGGTTACTCCAAAGCGATGGGCGTTGGATTCGTACGCATGTTCAAGAGGGTGAGGAAGCACATAATTCACAGCATGTGCTTATAGAAGCATTTAAATAAATGCGTTAGCAAAGTAAGAGGGAGCAATGCTCCCTTTATTTTTTTAATTTATAAGTTTTTTTGAATCATTTATCTGAACTGAATTTAGCTGTAGCTACTAATTTTTCGGTAGATATTTTTAACAAAACCATCAATTTGATAAGTTGAAAGTTTTAACTCACGGACCATCTGCTCTTGAGTCGCGCTATGGCTGACCATATCTAAAATTTGGTATTCAGCTGGATTCAGACTGAGCTGTTTAGGTGCTGCATTTTGCGGACTAAAAGTTTCACTCAATAAAAATTTAGCAAAACTTGGATGCAATGCAGCGCCACCTCTTAAAATTGTTTTCAGTTGGTTGTAGGTGTCTTCCAACGGTTGTTGAATCAACATATAGGCGGTTGCACCTAACTGAATGGCATGCAAGGTTAAATCTGTAGATTGTTCATTGACTAAAATGATGAGATTACTCGAAGGATAAATCTTTTTGATTTTATGGATGAAAGAGATATCAGACTGCTGAGTGATCACAAAAAAAATTAAATTGGGTAATTGATTGAAAATTTGTTGTTCTGCATCTGCTAAGTTTTCTGTAAATGTGATGAGATCTTCAGGATAACCGAGGTTTCCTAAGATGTTAAACAGCACTGTTTTTGAAGTCATTGCTTGATGATCAATGATCAAAACGGGCACTGGTAATAAAAATTCACTCATCATACATTTCGCTCATTTATTATTTTTAATCAAATTGCATTTCCATAATGTGCATGAAAGTGAATTAGAAAAATATACCTAGAAGTAGTGATTTATATATCAAAGTATAATTAAGTTATTGTGATATAATGGAATTTAATTAATGTATGGTTTTCTGTGTTTTTCATTATGTTGAATGCAAAGATTTATAGGTTTTTCGTTTTTATTTTTAGAGTATTGGTTAAATAATCATTAGATTTAGATTCGAATTGAAAATAATAAATGAAATGGGCTTTGTTGCATAAATATGTAAGCATTTGATTTAAATAAATTTAATTTTGGATCAAAAAATAATCAAAACCTTTAAAATCATATAGTTATGAAATCTTTGTGCAACAAAGCCAATGAAATGTGAAAGCAGTATTTTGACAACTAATAAATTGAACTGTTTCTCATGTGAGTTAATATTCACCTATTGCTTATTTATTTTAAACATGAATATTAGTGAATATTTAAAATAATGTGATTTATTTCCCAATTATGTTTATTTTATAGCACAAAAATACAACTATAAAAAAAGCCCTTTGAAAATGAATCAGACATACTTTATCTAAAATACCTGAAACTAGTGATTTTAACGAAAGTTATATTTTACTAATATGTATTTATCTTCTTACTTATCTGGCTAGTGTGAAGATATTGTCGAGGCGATGAATTGAGATATACATCAAGTCATATATTACCTTATCAGGCTACCTATTTGGGTTAGCCTTTTCTTTTTTAGATACTGTATTTTTTCATTTTCAATTTTAAGTCATCTCAATATTATTACTTCTGCATTATTCATTTCCGCCAAATAAAAAAAGAGAGCACAGGGCTCTCTTTAATTTTTACACTGATTAATTAGTGTAGATTGTTAGTGATTTTCTGCAAGATTTGAAGCAATACATCAAATTCACTTTGAAGCGGTGTACTCTTACGTGTTACCAATGCCAATGTGCGTGTAGGACTTGCTTCAATTTCTTTCACAGCCAAATCTTCATTGGCTTTAATCATATTGGTATGAACTGCAATTTCAGGCAATAAGGTAAAGCCTAAATCTGCGGAAACCATTTCAACCAAAGTTGGCAATGAGCTTGCTTTTAATCGATGGTCATTTTTACGTTCACCAATCGGGCAAGCACTCAAAGCATGATCACGTAAGCAATGGCCTTCTTCAAGCAACATTAAACGAGATAAATCTAAGTCGTCTAGAGATTTCGCTTGAGCAGCATTTTGATCAGCTTTGTTGTACACCAAGAACAATTTTTCTTTGTTTACTTCTGCAACTTTCAAGCTACGTGTATCGAAAGGAAGAGCAAGTAATACAATATCTAGATTACCGTGCTCGAGTTTCTCAACAATTTTTTCACTTTGTGCTTCATGTAAATGCAATTGAATTTTTGGTAATTGCTTATGCACTTCTTCTAATAATGGCGCAAGTAAGAATGGCGCAATAGTGGGAATGACCCCTAGATGTAAATCACCCGTTAGAGGTTCGCTCATTTCACGACTTAAACGCATTAGGTCTTGCGCATCTGCCAATAGAACTCGGGCTCGTCCGACAACTTGTTCGCCAAGAGGAGTTAAACGCACGTTTTGACGGTCGCGTTCTACCAATACGCCACCTAGTAAACGCTCAAGTTCCATGATCCCGCCAGACAAAGTAGACTGGGTGACAAAAGAACGACGCGCAGCTTCAGTAAAGTGTAGCGTTTCTGACAGTGTTACTAGATATGACAGCTGTCTTAAGGATGGTAATGCAGCCATAGTGTCCTAATTTATGATTTAAAGTGATCAGCAAACAAACCGCTAAGATATGGAATAAAATGCGGTGGGATATCATGCCCCATTCCATCAATTAATTCAAATTTAGCACCTGAAATAGCCTTTGCAACGGCCTTACCATGGCTTGGCGGCAGCAAACGGTCACGAGCTCCATGAACCACAATGGTTTTATGCTGAATTTGTTTATCCAACTGCAGCAGGGAACCTGTACATAATATTGCTAAAAACTGTTGAAGTACACCCGCTGGGTAAAAACTCCGCTTATAGAGTTTACGTGCAGTTTGTATCGCTTCAAGCTGATTAATATAGCCTGGAGAGCCTATAATATTAAAAACTTTCAGGCTATGGTTAATAATGCCATCTTCATCGTTAGATTCAGGTTTTTCAATTAGACTAAATAATTGCTTTGGAAATGGCGGTGGAAGTAAGGGTTGGATGTTACTGGTAAAAAGTAAGCTTAAGTTGTGCACTTTATCTGGATAGCGTGCCGCCACGATTTGAGCAATCATGCCGCCCATCGAAGCGCCTAAAATATGGACTTTATCAAGTCCCATACGATCAATTAATAGTGCAACATCGTCTGCCATATCGTAGAGATCATAGGGCGCACCTTGATTCTCTAGACCTAAGGCAAAACGTCCCATCAGTTTAAAGGTGTTAAGACGTGGGCCTGGGTTACGAATTTTACTCGACAGACCAATATCGCGATTATCAAAGCGAATAACTCGGTAACCTTGGTCTATTAGGGACTTACAAAAGAAATCAGGCCAATACAACATTTGTGCGCCGAGTCCCATAATCAATAAGATTGCAGGATCTTCAGGATGACCACCCACCTCGACATGAAGTTCAATGCCATTGCCTAACTCTACGCGAGTTTCATGCATAAAAGAGGCATAAGGTGAAATATTAAACTGAAGGGCACTATTCATTGTTATTTTCCTTTAAAAAGGACGTCTATTATTATCAGGACGTCCTTGTATTTAAACCTTAAACTGAAGCAGGAATCAAGTCCGGAACCTGCTTAGTCAAAGTTAAGCGTTGCTTCCCAGCAGTTGCACCGAGCAGTACAAATCCACGTAATACGCCATCTTGATCGATCGCACGGGCAATCATGCCATCTTCAAGCTCTTCTGTTTCCCATTGGGTTTCTACATCAATAGGCGCAGGAAGGACAGTTAAAGGTGCAGCAGGTGTTTTAACAGCTACAGGCATGGCAGGATAATGCACTGCGGTATGTTCGCCATTGAGGGTTTTTGCCAAAGCACGTGCTTGTTGCATGATCGGCATGACGTATGGCAGAAGGGTACCATTAACTTCAGCACAGTCACCGACAGCATAGATATCTGCCAAGTTGGTTTCTAAGCCTTTATTGGTTAATACACCACGACTGGTGTGAATGCCGGCTTGTTTTGCTAAGTTAATCTCAGGCTGTAGACCAATCGCAGACAACACAACATCTGCCACTAAGCTTTGACCATTGGCAAGGCTCACTTGATAATCACCATTTTCAATACGTGACACTTTGTCGACTGTCGTACCTAAAACGAATTGAATACCCGTTTCTTCTAAATTGCTTTGGAATTTAGCTGCAACATGAGACGGCAGCAGACGACCCAAAGGTTGCGGAGCTAAATCGACCACCGATACTTTCGCCCCAGTATTTTGGAGATCATTGGCAAATTCACAGCCAATCAAGCCTGCCCCTAAAATCACCACACGTTTATCTTCACGTGCTGCAAGCTGTTTACGGAAAGCTTTGTAGTGATCTAAATTGTTGACGACGTGAATGTCTTCACTGCCATCACCCGAAATAGCTAAGCGAATCGGATTTGCGCCAACTGCTAAAACAAGTTTTGAATATAGTTGTGTTTGAGTTCCATTTTGGCTTTCAATAGTAAGCTCATGTTTTGCTGCATCAATGGATTTAACCCAACTCTTATTGATGATTTGCATATTGAGTTGAGCCGACATTTTTTCGGCATCCCCTAGAGGGATTTGCTCAGGAGTTTTATTACCAACGAGCGCATTGGATAATGTCGGTTTAGCATAGTTAATGGCATCATCTGCACAGATCATAATAAGTTCTAGTTCAGGATTTAACTTACGAAATTCACGCGCAACGGCATATCCCGCCATACCAGAACCAATAATGACAATAGGGTGCATACTCAACTCCAAACACATTTCATATTTTTTAAAGACAAAAAAAAGACCATAACGATGATGGCCTTAGATTCTATTTATTAGATTTCAACCATTTCAAAATCTACTTTTGAGACGCCACAGTCTGGGCAAGTCCAATCATCTGGGATATCTTCCCATTTCGTTCCTGCCACGATACCGTCTTGTGGCCAGCCTTCTGCTTCGTCATAAATCCATCCACAAACGATGCACTGATACTTTTTCATTCCATTCTCCAAAAACTGACACAAAATTAAGTCAGTAAATACTTCATAACTGTATAAGTTTATTCCTTAAGGTTAAATCACCTTATACAGTAGACTCTTATGCTAAATTTTTACGCAGTTCTGACTATAAAGTAAAGTGGCTAAGAGTTTAATGAGTGAAATTAAAAGCAGAATGGCAGTGAGGGACAATAAATATCATAAAAACCCCAGATCTGGGAAAAATTGTCTGACAATATTTATGCCTATTGATATGTGTATTCGAATACATTTCCGTGAATTGGGTTCTAAATACCACTTTTTCTATCTTCATAGACTAAAGTCTTGCAGAAAAAAACTCTAAAATCTTTTATTTTATGATTAGGAAAATATATATTTGATATTTTTTAAATAAATACAATATTAATAATCAATAACTTATGTAAATTTGCTGTATCTTAAATATGCATTTTAGTCGGGGGTTAGCTGTTCTTTTCTCTCAAATCGCGTTAAAATTCACACATTCCTTCCTTAATTTATTTTCTCCTATTATGAGTAATTCTACTGCTGCGGCATTGTGGTCTAACATTCGTACTGTCCAAGATTTCCCAAAACCAGGAATTTGCTTCTTTGACCTTACGCCGTTATTTATGAATAACATCGAATCGTTAACTGATGCCCTAATTGCAAGTATTCCAGCTGAGCAATTGGCAGAAGTAGATAGCTTTATTGCAGTTGAAGCGCGTGGTTTTGTTTTGGCAAGCTTACTTGCTCAGCGTACAGGCAAAGGTTTGGTGTTGGTACGTAAAGCCGGAAAATTACCACCACCTGTTGTCGGTGTTGGTTATAGCCTTGAATACGGTTTAGATCGTCTTGAAATGTCAGCTGAAATCGAATCACAAAAAGTAATTATTGTGGATGACGTATTGGCGACGGGCGGTACGCTTCGTGCAGTGAAACAATTGGCTGAAAAATGTAAACACCAAGTTTTAGGCGCAAGCATTTTCTTAGATTTGCCTGACTTGCATAAAGATTTAGGTTTAAATATCTGGTCTGTTTTAGATGATAAAACACGTCCTGAAGCAGATGCTGCCTAAGCGTCAGGTTTAAAATGTAAAAAGCCTTGTCTACGACAAGGCTTTTTTATGTCTGATAAAAACGACGTTGCTGCTTATGATTAATCTTATGATTTATTTTTTTAAGTAATTTAATTCGAGATGTTGGATTAAATCATTAATATTTTCAGGGCATTGTAGACGATGATGTCCACCATCCATGACTTGAACCTGCATATAGTCTTCGAGTTGTTTTTCTGCCTCAAACATATCCAAGATTTCATCGCCACGTTCGATATAGGCAATTTGTGGAATA
The DNA here is from genome assembly GCF_013419235.1 of Acinetobacter sp. YH12098. Classification (NCBI taxonomy): domain Bacteria; kingdom Pseudomonadati; phylum Pseudomonadota; class Gammaproteobacteria; order Moraxellales; family Moraxellaceae; genus Acinetobacter; species Acinetobacter sp. YH12098. Next base: position 8,278 of record NZ_VPAO01000043.1, on the reverse strand, counting down.
TCGTTATCCAAATCCATTTCATTAATTGCAGGGTAGTCGTCACGAAAGTCTGGATGCAGACTCGGGTTAGCAATCACACAAGGAATGCGATGAAACAGCGACATTTTCAAAGCCCAGTATGCCCCGAGACTATGACCGACGATGATATCGGGCTTAATGGTTTCAATACTCTCGTGGTAAAAGTCCGCAACAGTTTGAAAATTTAAGTTGCGATAGTCCACTTCAATGCAGAATTTTTGTTTTGCATTGATGGCATGGAACTTCGTAGATTCACGGGAAGAATCCAATCCATGTAAAAACAGAATTTTCGATAAGCAGGAAGTCATTGTTTTTCTACACACTGTTTTCAAACATTTTTGGATGTGTTGAATATTTTATTTTTCAACAATTTTATGACTTCATTGTAGAGAGAATTGTCAAAAAGAGAATTTAGCTTTTGGTCTAATTTATAGGCATTTAAAAGACTTTAGTCTTAAAGAAAATAGATTAAAAGGTTGAATTAAGTTATTGATATATATTTTAATGTATTGATAATTATAAGTATTTTTAAAGCTTTTAGTTATCATCTGATATCATTAAAATGTAGGTTTTCGAGCTTGAGTATTTAATTTTTATCTACTGCACATCTGTAAGGTAGGTTCTATGTCTACCTGAAGGTATAACGATTAAAACATCTTACTTCGATAAATTTCTACTTATTAAAAAAATGCGCGCATTGCTTACTGCTCAATTCAAAGGAAATCTGCTATGCTATGCAACTTCCGTTTTTTAACTATTTGAGACAGAGATGACGCAACATAACGCTCAATCGACTTCTGAACAAGCCATTTCCGAAAACGATTTAATTGCACAGCGTCATGCCAAGTTAGAGCACATCAAAGAGCACGCCAAGGAAACAGGTGTTAGCCCGTGGCCTAACACATTTAAGCGTGAACACTATGCACAAGACCTACAAGATCAATTCGCTGAAAAATCAAAAGAAGAAATTGAAGCAGGCGAAAAGGTTTATGTAAAAGTTGCTGGTCGTGTGATGTTGAACCGCGGTTCATTCATCGTAATCCAAGATATGACTGGTCGTATCCAGCTTTATGTACCACGTAAAGAGTTGGATGCTGACGTTCTTGCGACCATTAAAGCACTCGATTTGGGCGATATTATTGCTATCGAAGGTTATATTGGTCGTTCTGGTAAAGGTGACCTGTATGTTCATATTGAACATTTTGAGCTTTTAACCAAATCACTTCGTCCTCTTCCAGACAAATTCCATGGTTTGACTGATACTGAAGTTAAATACCGTAAGCGTTATTTAGACCTCATCATGAACGAAGAAACACGTAAAACTTTTGAAATTCGTGCAAAAGTGGTGTCAGGTATTCGTTCATATTTGAGCAATGAGCGTTTCATGGAAGTTGAAACACCAATGATGCATGTGATTCCGGGTGGTGCATCTGCGCGTCCATTCGAAACTCATCACAATGCATTGGATATGCCTTTATTCTTACGTATTGCGCCTGAACTTTACTTAAAACGTTTGGTTGTCGGTGGTTTTGAGCGTGTGTTCGAAATTAACCGTAACTTCCGTAACGAAGGTGTATCAACACGTCATAACCCAGAATTTACCATGATCGAATTCTACCAAGCGTATGCAGACTACAAAGACCTGATGGCTTTGACTGAAAATATGCTTGAAAAATTGGCGATCGACATCTTGGGTTCGACGGATGTGCCTTATGGTGAAGAAGTGTATAGCTTCAAAGGTCCATTCAAGAAGATTTCGATGTTTGATGCGATTCTTGAACACAACCCAACGTTCACTGCTGAAAATGTGGCTGACCGTGAGTTCCTTGCTAACTTCGTTAAAAATGAACTGAAAGAGCAAGTAAAACCTGGTTTTGGTTTAGGTAAACTTCAAACCATCGTATTTGAAGAAACTGTTGAAACTGAACTTCGTCAACCGACATTCATCACAGAATACCCTGCGGAAACTTCACCATTGGCACGTCGTAATGATGAAAATCCACATATTACGGACCGTTTTGAATTCTTCATCGGTGGTCGTGAGTTGGCAAATGGTTTCTCAGAGTTAAATGACCCAATTGATCAAGCTGAACGTTTCCAAGCCCAAGTTGCCGAAAAAGATGCAGGTGATGATGAAGCAATGCATTACGATGCAGACTTCATTGAAGCATTGGAATACGGCTTACCTCCTACAGCGGGTGAGGGTATCGGTATTGACCGTTTGGTGATGTTGTTTGCGAATGCTGCAAGTATCCGTGAAGTGATCTTGTTCCCACATATGCGTCATAAAAATTAATTAAGTTTTGAAATAAAAAACCCGCTTGATGCGGGTTTTTTATTGCTTGATTGGGGGCTTAAATCATCGATGTTGATTTTTAGACAAAAAAATACGCAATGATTGGGGTGTTCACTGCGCATAACAACGAATCTGCTTTCACAGGTTCGGTAAAGGAGAAATGTTATGAATTTAGGTATTCCTAAAACATAAATAGATAATAGAGTGAACGGTCAGTCATTTCATTGGTGTTCACGTTAAGTGATGTTACCTAACGTTAAAACTAAGGAGATTTTGTGAATACCTTCACCAAAAGTGCCTGTAAAAAAGCCTTTCACATTGGAAAGGCTTAATTTTATGGAATTTTTTTAAATTTAGAAGTGGAACACACCCAATCCAGATTTAATCTCATCCAACGTTTGTTGGGTAATATCACGGCATCTATCGGTACCAGTTTTTAAAATATCCATGATGTAGTCAGGGTCTTTTTGCAATTCTAAACGGCGTTCACGGATCGGGCCAATCAGCTCTTTTAGCACGCCTTCAAGACGCTTTTTCACAGTACCGTCGCCTAGACCACCGCGGCGATAGTGTTCTTTCAGCTCTGCAACAGCTTCTTTATCAGGGTCAAATGCATCGAGGTAAGTAAATACGACGTTACCTTCAACTTGACCTGGATCTTCAATACGTAAATGATTTGGATCGGTATACATTGCATTAACAGCATTCTTGATATCTTTATCAGTTGCGTCAAGCACAATAGTATTGCCCAAAGATTTAGACATTTTTGCTTTACCATCAAAACCTGGCAAGCGACCTACATTAGAGAGTAAAGCTTTACATTCAGGAAGTACGTCACGACCAATTTGACGATTTAAACGACGAACAATTTCATTGGTTTGTTCAATCATTGGAATTTGGTCTTCGCCGACAGGAACGACAGATGCTTTAAACGCTGTAATATCGGCAGCTTGAGCCACTGGGTAGCATAAGAAACCTGCAGGAATGTCACGCTCAAATCCACGCATTTGAATCTCAGATTTGATGGTTGGATTACGCTCTAAGCGAGAAACCGTCACAAAGTTCAAATATAACATGGTCAATTCATTCAATGCTGGTAAGCATGATTGAACGCAAATCGTGGTTTTGGTTGGGTCAATTCCTACAGCAAGATAATCGGTTGCGACTTCAATAATATTGCGACGAACTTTTTCGAAGTTATCAGCATTATCAGTTAAGGCTTGAGCATCAGCTAAAAGAAGATGTTGATGATGCGAATCTTGTAAACCTACACGTGAACGTAAAGAACCTACAAAATGACCTAAATGTAATTGTCCAGTCGGACGGTCGCCAGTCAAAATCACTGGACGATTATCTTGAGTACTCATTATCTGTTCCAAAGTGGTAGTCAAAGCTACGGCTGATTTTCAAAGAATGTCCCCATTGTACGGCATTCTATTTTTGATTGTTACTGACACAGCACAATTGACTGAAAAATGGGTGAATATTTTGTTAATTATTAAAAAACTAAATACAATTTTAGCGTTAAATAGAATTAGAATATTAAAAAATGCCTAAAGGATAAAAATAATGGCGAGTAGCTTATTAATCTTACTTGATGATATTGCAACTGTGTTGGATGACGTTGCTGTGATGAGTAAGATGGCAGCCAAAAAAACAGCGGGTGTCCTTGGAGATGATTTAGCACTGAATGCACAACAAGTCAGTGGTGTCCGTTCCGATCGTGAACTTCCTGTCGTTTGGTCTGTCGCCAAAGGATCTTTTGTTAATAAATTAATTTTGGTTCCGGCTGCTTTATTGATCAGTGTGGTTGCACCTTGGCTGATTACACCGCTTTTGATGATTGGTGGTTTGTTTTTGTGCTATGAGGGTGTGGAAAAAGTCCTGCATAGTTTGCATCATAAAAAAGCCAAAACAGAAGAAGTTGCTCGCGATGAGATGGCGCAAATTGAAACGGATTTGGTGACTTTTGAGAAAGAAAAAGTCAAAGGTGCAATCCGCACAGATTTTATTTTATCTGCTGAAATTGTCGTAATTTCATTGGGTACGGTGGCAACCGCGGCATTTGGGACTAAGGTCATGGTGCTTTCGGTGATTGCGATCTTAATGACTGTTGGTGTTTATGGTTTTGTCGCGATGATTGTCAAAATTGATGACTTAGGGCTTTATCTCACTCAACAAGCATCACAATTTAAAAAGACCGTTGGACAAGGTTTGTTAGCATTTGCACCTAAGTTGATGAAGACATTGACCATTGTCGGTACCATTGCCATGTTTTTAGTGGGTGGTGGCATCATTACCCATGGTGTGCCTTTACTACACCATTTTATTGAAGGCTCTGTAGATTATGCAGAACATATTCCTACAGTTGGCAGTATTGTGGGTGCATTAACACCGACTTTAATCAATTTAGTGACAGGTTTTATTGCAGGTTTAATCGTGCTGTGCGTCGTATCTTTAGTTCAAAAAGTATGGCCAAAGTCGCAAAAGGATTAATCTGTAAACGCACGGATATCAACTATTTTATAAAAGGAAGATCACTATGCGCTGGAAAGGTCGAAGAGTCAGTTCAAACGTAGAAGACCGTCGCGGTGGTGGCGGTGCAAAAGCGGGTGGTATTAGTATTCTCGGTTTAGTTGTGGCATTTGTTGCGTGGAAGTTTTTTGGTGTAGATCCGCAGCAAGCTTATCAGGCGACCAAACAAGTGACTTCACAGGGTCAAACGGCTGAAGTCAAAGGTTTGGATAATCCAACACCTGAACAACAAGAAGCGATGGATTTTGTTGGCACTGTTTTGGCCGATACGGAAGATACGTGGAATAAAGTCTTTCAAGAACAGTTAAATGCTCAGTATAAAGCGCCTAAATTGGTTATGTTTAATGGTGTGGTCAATTCAGGTTGTGGTACAGCACAAGCGGCAATGGGGCCGTTTTATTGCCCAGCAGATCAGAAGGTCTATATTGATACTGCATTCTTTAAAGATATGCGTACGCAAATGGGCATCACGGGTGAACAAAATCAAACTGAATTGAGTCGCCAAGATCAGGCGGGTGATTTTGCGCAAGCCTATGTGGTTGCCCATGAAGTTGGACATCATATCCAAACGATTTTAGGCATTTCTGAGCAAGTCCAGCAGGCCCGTGCGCAAGCATCTAAAGCTGAGGGTAATCGTTATTCGGTGATGCAAGAACTACAAGCAGACTGCTTTGCGGGTATTTGGGCGCATCATAATCAACAGCGTACCCAATTTTTAGAGCAGGGCGATGTAGAAGAAGCGATGGACGCTGCGCATAAGATTGGTGATGACTATTTACAGAAAAGTGCAACTGGGCAAGTGGTACCAGACAGTTTCACGCACGGCACCAGCGAACAACGTATGAAATGGTTCCAGACTGGATTAAAATCAGGCAATATCAATAGCTGCGATACCTTTAATCAAGCCATTTAAAACAAAAAAAAGGGGATGCAAACATCCTCTTTTTTTCATTGAAAAATAGATTGAAGCTTATTTGTTGAGAAATGATTTGAAGTTTCGAACAATACGATAGCTGACATACAATGCGGCAAATGCAAATAAAGCCACGCCAAAAACAGTATATTTAAGGCCTGAAATATCGTTTTGATAGAACTGTTTTAATTGGGCATCGCTATAGCGTAATTGTTTTTTTTGTCCAGTGCGGCTATTGGTGAAACTCACATTTTGGATATATTGAAATTGTCCGATTTTCAGTAAATCGAGGTGTTGAATTTGTCGGGTGTGTTGCTGATTAAATTCATCAAGACAAATATCTTGTGCATAGTTTTCACAATTCATTTTGGCAAGATAACCATTATTCGCCAGCATGATAAATATCGCACGATCGGGTGATTCATTATTGGAGACCAAAACCAATTGTTCTTTGGGTGTTGAATCCAGTGAGATCGTTTTTGCCTGACTAAAATAGTGCTCAGCACGTAAAATTTCCTGTGTCTTACTATAGCAAGTGAGGATCAGGGCCGCAGTAATGATAAAAATCACAGCAGCAAAAAAGAGTCGAAAAACAGTTTTAATAGTCTGATGCATAGGAGAAATCATGTAGATGATGAAAATGCATAAAATCTATGCAGGCTTGCTATGTTAAATGATCTTGATAAAAGATGTGAAAAAAACTGAATTGATACACGGAATTTAGATAAAATTCGTTAGAATATTTTATTTTCAAATACTAAATAATTTAGTATTTATTTTCAAAATACCTATATCTCACTCTGTAGGCGACACAGCACCAAAATTGGGAACAAAATGGGAAATTATTTTTTTCTACAGGTTTTTACCGTTATTTTTGCACTTTCGATTGCAACCACGATTTTTAATAAACGTATCTTGGGCTTTCCACAAGCCATAGGTGTTCCCATTGTTTCTGCAATTTTTGTCTTTATTTTGCAATGGGGTGCAAGCCTGCTCAATGGCAATCAATTTGTGACGATTAATTTGCACAATATCGAAGAGGCCGTTCGCCATATCGACTTTTATGACTTTTTAATTAATGGCGTGATTTGTTTTATTTTGACCTCTTCTGCCTTGAAATTTAAAGTTTCAGATTTACGTTTGCATTGGAAACCAATCAGTATTTTGGCCAGTATAGCCTTGGTGCTTTGTGCGGTGTTCTTTGGTGTTGCTCTGTATGGTTATCAGTTCTTAATTGGTCATCATGTTGATTTATTAGTGTTGTTGTTATTAGGTGCTGCTTTAGGTGCGACTGACCCGATTGGGGTTAAAGGTGTACTAAGTTCGGTGCGTGCGCCACATCATTTGATGGTGAAATTAGAAGGCGAATCGCTCTTTAATGATGCCATGTGTATTGCCGTGTTTATGACTTTACTCAATGTCTTGCAAGGTGAACATTTTACCGTCATTGGTACGCTTGAAACGCTATTATATGAAATTGTTGTCGCAGTCATCATTGGTTGGGCATTTGGTTTAGGAATATTACGTTTACTCCGTGGTAAACATGAGATGGAATCCTTGATTTTAACCACTGCATTGTTGGCAAGTGGTTCTTATCTAGTCGCTTTATTCGCACATGCATCAGCACCAATTGCATGCGTTATTGGTGGTTTGATTGTTGGGAATAAATGGAAAGAAATCCTTCAAGATCGTGAAATTCGGGAAGTCAATCATTTCTGGCATACCGTGGAAGGGATCATCAATTCCTTCTTATTTACCCTGATCGGTCTTGAGTTATTTATCTTAGATTTAAGTATCAGTTTGATTTTAGGCGGTATGGTGGCGTTTATTATTTTGCATGCATCGCGCTTTGCAGCAAACTATTTATCCTTCGCATTTTTCCCGAGTTTCCGCAAAAAAAGCTATAACGGTAGTCTTGCGATTTTATCGTGGGGTGGGGTTCGTGGCGGTATTTCATTGGCCCTAATCCTCGCTGTTGCCAATATTCCTGAACTCAGTGAATACAGTAGTATTTTGATTGGATATACATTTATTGCGGTATTAATGTCGGGGCTCGTGTGTGGTCTAGGTTTACCTGCTGTGATGAATGCTTTTTATTACAATCCGAATGAAGAAACCAAAGGCTTTAAAGGTTGGTACCAAAGAATGTGCCATAAAATGAATAAAAAGGGCTTCCAATATATTGTGGGTGAAGATATCCATGGTAATGAAACCATTACGGTTTATAACCCAGAAGCGTTAATAGATACCAAAGCGGATGATGGTGTTGCTGCTGTACATAACCCAGAAAAAGTGCAAGAAGTTCGTCGTTTGGAGAACCCTGAAAACTTCTAAAACTGATTTGTTTGACTTAAAAAAGGAAATGCTTGGGCATTTCCATTTTTTATTTCTATAGCCAAATCCTAAAAACTATAGAACAATAGAGATATGGGATATTCAAAAGATTTTAAAGACAAAGTCATAGAAATTATGATTCGAGATGAAATGTCTGTGCGAAAAGCAGCACAGCATTTTAA
>NZ_VPAO01000042.1:0-38275 GCF_013419235.1 Acinetobacter sp. YH12098 | reverse complement strand
CATTAAATGATCTAAATTGATCAAAATTTTACTCCACCAAAAACTATATACCAGTAATCAAATCATATACTTATAATTAAGGTCATTTAATGGAATAAATCTCGGTGACCTTGCCAAGGTTGGGGTTGTTTTTTTGCCCAACTTTATCAGACAAATGTCCAAAAATTGGCGTAATGACCATGATGACTGCAGCACCACAAATCGTTGCAAACAAAATGTCTTGTCTAGGAATATTCAGCTGTGTGGTAGTATAGGCTAAAGCAAATGTCGATGCCAAATAGAACCAAGCATTTTCAGCAGCACGAGATAAAATAATCGTAATCAACTGCTTAGGATGATTTTTAAACACTTGTTTTGCTGGAACTTTAATTGTTTCAATTTGAGCTTTAACTTTTTCAAAGTCTGGTGACTCCGGTACTTTTACACGAATATACCAACCTACAGCCAGTAAAATAATGCTGGCTAAAAATGGTAGACGCCAACCCCAGCTAAATAGCGCTTCTTCAGGTAACATTGAGACTAGACCTAAAGCTACCGAAGCGAGCAATAAACCACCACCTGTACTGGCTTGCGGTAGACTTCCCCAAAAGCCTTTTTTACCCGCTGGCGCATGTTCTACCGCCATGAGTACTGCTCCGCCCCATTCTCCACCCATGGCCATGCCTTGTATAAATCTTAAAATAATTAAACAGACCGTTGCCCAATAACCAATGGTTTCAAATGTCGGTAACAACCCAATCATCACCGTTGGAATACCCATCAACATTAATGTGACCAATAACATTGATTTACGACCGATTTTATCGCCAAAATGACCAAAGACGATTCCACCAAGTGGTCGACCAATAAAGCCTACAGCATAAGTGGCAAATGCTGCCAACACGCCAGTTAATGGGTCAAGATTTGGAAAGAAAAGTCGATTGAAAATGAGTGCTGCGGCAGCACCATAGATAAAAAAGTCATACCATTCGATGGTTGTACCCACCATGCTGGAAATACCCGCTAAACGATGCGAGGACTTAGCTGGTGGAGCTGTGTTTCCCTGTACATTTTGCATTGTTATCTTCCTTATTCTGCAAGATATTTCTATGTTGCATTTTCACGATGCTTGATTTGTGTGATGATTTTCTTCATGAAAATCAATATTTTTAGATCTTATATATGTTTAATTTACGCTGAGTCACTTGTTCATATTGAATAAGAAATTGAATATGAATATTACCCAAGTGTTTGAACCATGAATGTTTTTAAATTACTGATTAAATAGATATTTCCTCCATTATTTTATCTAAGGTCGGACTAGACTGTTGCCACTTTGGCTGTTTGTCTTTATCCACAATTAATGCGCGCACACCTTCGACAATATCGCCATGTTGAAACCAAACGTCTTGTAAATGTCGTTCAATTTGCATGCATTGCTTCAGTGAAAGACCACGACCTAAATGCTGGAGTTGTAAACTGATTCTTTTCGCGATTGGAGATCGTTGTTCCAAGGTATTGCGTATTTTTAGCGCCCACACTTGAGCATCATTATGCTGTTCATTTTCAAGACTATTTTCAATGGCATCAATGCTCTCAAAACCGAAATGCTTACGAATTAAATCTGCATTTTGACTAAGTTCACTTTCCGCTGGTTGAGTAATATATTTCGCAATCAATTGTTCAATATTTTCCTTGCTTAGTTGCTTGGAATTTCTTAATTCTTCTTCTAATTGAACAAGTTGCTCACTCGGAACATGGTAGTCAATCAAATCTAGATACAACGCATCGCTGGCACTGATTTGATCGCCTGTAGTTGCCATGTACACACCAATATCATCTAAACGTGATAAAAAGTGTGTCGCAGCCACATCTGGGAAAAATCCAATGGCAGTTTCAGGCATGGCAAATCTAGATTTTTCGCTGCTCACAAGCACATGACATGCTTGCGCTAAGCCAAATCCACCGCCAAGTACATAGCCATCGAGTATGACAATAATGGGTTTTTCATACGCACGAATGGTATTCAGCATTTCATACTCAGCTTGAAAATAAGCTTGATGATCTTCTTTACCATTCATATAACTATCATAGAGATAGCGAATATCTCCACCTGCACAAAATGCTTTGGGACTATTTGAGCGAATAAGTACGGCATGAATATTGGTTTGATCAGCCCATAGTGCTAATTGCTGTTGAACCCCTTGAATCATTTCCAAAGACAAGGCATTTAAACTTGCCACGCGATCTAAACTGATTTGGCCTAAATGTCCATGTTCTTCAATCATTAAGTTATTTGTACTCATATCCATATCATCCTTTTTTCTTTTTAATTGTTTTTAAAATTGGCTTGGCGCTTTTCAACAAATGCTTGCATGCCTTCTTTTTGGTCTTGAGTTGCAAAAATCGAATGGAATGTTCTACGTTCAAAGCGTAAACCTTCTTGCAAACTGACTTCAAATGCACGGTTAATTGACTCTTTGATCATCATGGTTGCGACTACAGATTTTTCGGCTATTTTTTCAGCAGCTTTTAAGGTCTTTTCGACCAACTCCTCTTTAGGAAAGACCTGAGCAACTAAACCACTCTGCTCTGCTTCTACTGCGCCCATTTGTCTCGCAGTCAGACACATTTCCATGGCTTTGGCCTTACCAATAGCAAGCGTTAAGCGCTGTGTCCCACCTATCCCAGGGATTACTCCCAAAGTCACTTCTGGTAAACCGAATTTTGCATTGTCGGCACAGTAAATAAAGTCACACATGAGCGCTAACTCACAGCCTCCACCTAACGCATAACCACTGACAGCTGCGATTAAAGGTTTACGGCGCTGTACAATTCGATCTGCCAGATGAAAAAAATCATCCAAATAAATATTCGGAAAACTCAGTTCAGCCATTTCTTTAATATCTGCACCAGCGGCAAAGGCTTTTTCTGAACCTGTAATAACCATACAACCGATGGTGGGATCTCGATCTAGATCATCCAAGGCAGAATTAAGGTCTTGAATTAATGTACTATTTAACGCATTTAAGGCCTGAGGACGATTTAAAGTAATAAGTCCAACACCATTGTTCTTTTCGAGCAGAATCGTTTCAAATTGCATGTGAGATCCCTATATATGTTCAATATTTATAAGTAGGCTTCGTCTGAAGCCTTGTCATTTTAAATGTCTTAAAGACAACGTTATAAGCTGCGGGCAATTACTAAACGTTGGATATCACTCGTACCTTCATAGATTTGGCAAATACGTGCATCACGATATATACGCTCTATCGGGAAATCTTTGAGATAGCCATAACCACCAAAGACTTGTAATGCTGCAGAGCAAACACGCTCAGCCATTTCAGATGAAAAAAGCTTGGCCATAGACGCTTCATTTAAACAAGGTTGTCCTGCTTCTTTTAAACGTGCCGCGTGATAGACCAATTGGCGTGCGGCTTCTATTTCTGTTGCCATACTTGCCAATCGGAACGCAACTGCCTGATGTTCAAAGATCGGCTTTCCAAAGGTAATACGCTCTTTGGCATATCGGGTTGCTTCTTCTAATGCTGCACGTGCAAGTCCGACTGCTTGCGCTGCTATACCAATACGACCGCCTTCTAGATTTGATAAGGCGATTTTCAAACCTTCACCTTCTTTTCCTAACATTAGGCTTTCATGCACTCGCACGTCTGTGAGTGCGATTTGGCAGGTATCTGAGGCATGTAATCCAAGCTTTTCTTCAGTACGAATCACTTCATAGCCAGCTGTTTCACGAGGGACAATAAAAGCACTCAAGCCTTTTTTCCCTGCACTTGGGTCAGTCACAGCAAAGACAATAATGACCCCTGCATTATGACCAGAGGTAATAAACTGCTTAGCACCATTAATCACCCATTCATTGCCATCTTTGACTGCACGGGTTTTAATGGCAGCAGCATCTGAACCCGTATGCGGCTCAGTTAATGCAAATGCACCGATCATTTTGCCTTGTGCTAAAGGCACTAAATATTTCTGCTTTTGTTCTTCTGTGCCAAATTTAGCTATAGGAACACAGCCTACCGAGTTATGTACACTCATAATGGTTGAGGTTGCCCCATCGGCCGCGGCAATCTCTTCTAAAGCCATAACATAAGCAAGATTACCTGTATCTGAACCACCCCATTCATCTGATACCAACATACCCAATAAACCCAGTTCCCCCATCTGCGCTAAAGCCGCTTTGGGAAAGGTACCGTGTTTATCCCATTCGCCCGCTTGAGGTTTAATTTGTTCCTGCGCGAAACTGCGTGCCATGTCCTGAATTAATAATTGTTCTTCGGTAAATTGCATCTTATCTTCCTGTACATCAATCAATTGCTTTCATCCAGTTCGAAAATGACTAAAACTGAATGAAAGCTTGATTTTGATCCTGATTGTTCGGCATTAATTTTGGGTTAATCGTTGCGTCATTTAACTTGCATGCTGCGTAGATTGTTTCGCAATCTCTTGATTTCGCAATAAGAAACGCTGAATTTTTCCGCTTGGGGTTTTCGGTAGTTCTTGAACAAACTCCACCAATCGTGGATAAGCATGTGCAGATAAGCGCTTTTTCACAAATTGACCCAGCTGCACTGCTAATTCTTCTGACGCTGTGACATGCTCAGCTAAAATCACAAAAGCTTTTACGATTTCTGTCCGATCTGGATCAGGCACACCAATGACCGCAGCTTCAATCACTGCATCATGCTCCAGTAAAGCGCTTTCTACATCGAATGGCCCGATACGATAACCTGATGTTGTAATCACATCATCATTACGACCAACGAAGCTCATACTGCCATCTGCGTGTATTTCTGCGGTATCACCGGTGAGGTAATAATGCTTTACAAAGGGTGACTTACGACTTTCTTTATAGCCACCAAACCACATCATCGGTGATTGACTGATATCGACAGCCAGTACTCCTGGCGTTCCTGCAGCTAACTCTTGCCCTTGTTCATCAACAACCGCCACGCGATATCCTGGACTGGCATAACCTGCGACACCTGCGCGAATATCATGTTGTAAACCATGGTGATTACACACCACCATACCAACTTCAGTCTGACCATAATGGTCAAAGATCGGTGCATCTAGGACTTGTTTAAACCAGCGGAACACTTCAGGATTAAGCGGCTCTCCAGCACTACTCACGACTCTAAATTTACCTTTGAGTTTTGCCATTTGTTCAGGATCAGCCGCCATCATCATCCGATACGCTGTCGGTGCGCCTGCAAGGTTTGTTACTTTGTAGTCATCTACGATCTGACACAAACTATCAATGCTAAAACCACCTTCGTAAAAGAGTGTTGCATGTCCAAGTAAAAGTGGCCCAGTAATTCCGTAATACAAACCATAAGCCCAACCCGGATCGGCAATATTCCAAAACGAATCATCTTCACGCAGTCCTACCGCATTTTTCATATATTGACCAAAAGCGATTAAGGCTTTGAGCGGGACTTCTAAAGGTTTTGCAGGACCTGTAGTACCTGAAGTAAACATCAAAAGAAATGGATCATTAATGCTCTGTAAGACAAATTCACAATCTGTAGACTGTGCTTTGACTTCATCCCAAAAGTTTAAATCCCCCTGTTGAATTCCATGACCCGCTCGATCTGCAACAGTAACGATTTGGGGACAATGTGCAACTTCATCTAATTTACTGCGATTACCCACATCACTGATCACCAATTTGCTTTGTGCAAGGTGTAAACGATGTTCAATGGCTTTGGGGCCAAAGGCGGTAAATAGCGGTTGATATACAGCACCTATTCGCCAAGCCCCTAAAATCACCACAAGTAATTCAACTGTACGAGGTAATAAACCCGATACACGATCACCTTTTTGCACACCCTGTGACTTTAAAAAATTGGCAAATTGGCTTGACCACTGTTGCAGCTCTGCAAAGGTATATTGTTCTTTCCGCCCATCTTTGCCTTGCCAATATAGTGCTACCTTATCTTGATCAATCGCATGACGGTCGCAGCATTCATAACATGCATTTAATTGCTCTAAAGAGCCTGATAACATTTCTTTGGCAGCATGATTTAAGTCAAATGCCTTTGCAACATCTTGATAATTCGACATCTTCTCTACCTCAGTCTCAATTTATTGTTATTCCGACACGAGTGTTTGTATTGTTAGCCATCCCTAGGCCAGATTAGTATTCAATCTGATTATTCAGCGTCCTTAGGTAAGTATTGCTGCACGATACTTGAAAAATCTAAGTGTGCATTACCTTGTAAACACAGCTGTTGATACATCTGCTGAACCAGTCCGCCTAAAATAATCGGCTGTTTGACTTGTCCTGCGGCTTCTACAGCCAGCCCTAAATCTTTCAACATCAGCTGCGTTGCAAAACCATCGGTATAGCCACGTCCTGCGGGTGCATTTGCTGAGATACCCGGCCATGGATTACATACATCTGAACTCCAGCAACGTCCGCTCGAACTATTCACCACACCCGCTAGGGCTTGAGGATCAATCCCCAGACGCGCACCGAGCGCCATACCTTCAGCAACGGCTGCCATGGAAATACCAAGAATCAAGTTATTGCAAATTTTCGCAATTTGACCTGCACCCACATCGCCACAATGCACAATGTTTTTACCCATGTGGCCCAATACAGCTTTGGTTCTTTCAAAGGTTTGATCATCTGAACCGACCATAAAGGTTAATGTACCTGCCTGTGCACCAATAGTTCCGCCTGAAACAGGTGCATCACAGATTTTTATCTGATGTGCAGCACCGGCTTCGGCTATATCCTTAATGGTTTGCGGATCAATGGTACTGCTATCGATACATAAGCTTCCTGCTTTCATTACCGCCAATACACCATTTTCTCCCAAGTACACCTCTTTGACATGCTTGGCAGCAGGCAACATGCTCATCATAACATCTGCTTGTTTCGCGGCATCTTGTGGGCTGTGGCAAACGATGCCACCTGCTTCAGTAAAATGCTGAATCGCAATTTCGCTTAAGTCGAAACCGTAAACCGTAAAACCTGCTTTGAGAAGGTTTTGGGCCATTTTTCCGCCCATGTTTCCTAAACCGATAAAGGCAATATTCATCCTTGAACTCCTAAATTAACGTAGGTTAATGGTGGTATTCACTTCACCTTTTTCTTGTGTATCTTCGAACCAACGACTGGTGATGGTTTTGGTTTGTGTATAGAACTGAACTGCTTGCTTACCATATGGACCTAAGTCACCCAGTTTTGAACCACGCGATCCTGTAAAGCTAAAGAAAGGTACAGGTACAGGAATTGGAATGTTGATACCCACTTGACCAATATCGATATCGCTTTGGAATGTACGAGCGACTGCACCACTTTGTGTAAATAGTCCAACACCGTTGCCAAATGGATTGGCATTAATCAATTCAATCGCCTGCTCTAGAGTATCGACATGAATAATGGCTAACACGGGCCCAAAGATCTCTTCGGTATAGATGCGCATATCAGTTGAAACTTGATTAAAAATCGTTGCTCCGACAAAGTTTCCTTGCTCATAGCCAATGACTTGAACATCACGACCATCCAGCAGCAACTCTGCACCTTGCTCTACACCGCTTTGAATTAAATCCAGTACACGTGCTTTTGCGCGAGGTGAAATGACTGGGCCAATATCGGTATTCGGCTCATGCCCTGCATTGACCTTCAGCGTTTTGGCTTTTTCAACCAGTTCATTAACCCATTCTTTACTTTCACCAACCATGACAGCAACAGACAAAGCCATACAACGCTGACCTGCCGCACCGAATGCTGCACCAACGAGGGCATTTAAAGTTTGTTCTTTATTGGCATCTGGCATTACCACCACATGGTTTTTAGCTCCCATCATCGACTGCACACGTTTTCCATGCTGTCCTGCAAGGTTATATACATGTGTACCAACGGCTGTAGAGCCTACAAATGAAATGGCCTTAATAGCTTGATGTGTGCATAAACGATCAACGACGTCTTTACCACCATGCACTACGTTTAATACACCTGCTGGAATACCAGCTTCAATTGCAAGTTCGACAAGCATCATGGTCGATAATGGATCTTGTTCAGATGGCTTTAAGACAAAGGTATTTCCACTGACAATCGCCATTGGGAACATCCAGAGTGGAATCATCGCAGGAAAGTTAAATGGCGTAATTCCTGCACAGACACCCAGAGGTTGTTGCAAGGTATAGGTATCCACACCACGTGCAACACCTTCTATATATTCGCCCATTTGAAGTGTGCCAACCGAACACGCATGCTCAACGACTTCTAAACCACGTTGAATATCACCTTCAGCATCTGCTAGCGTCTTTCCTTGCTCAGCCGTCAGTACACGGGCAATCTCTTTCATATTGCTACGGATGAGATCTTGTAGCTTCAGCATAATGCGCATACGTGCTTGAACAGGCGTTAAGCGCCAAGTTTTAAACGCCTCTTGCGCTGAAGCAATCGCTGCATCCACTTCTTCCATAGTCGCCATTGGAACACGACCCAAAACCTCTTGAGTTGCAGGATTTAGAATGTCTTGCCACTCTGTAGTGTTTGACTCTACAAATTTACCGTTAATTAATAATTTAGCCGTCGCTGACTGAATATTTGACATTGTGTTCATGACCTCTCCATAGGCACTTATTGTTTTGTACTGACTTAGAAAATATCCAAAAGCCTTATATTTATATTTTCCAATTCACTTCAAACTAGCAAAGAAAATTTTGACTACCAATAGAGATTCACGCACGATTGATGTGCAAATATGCACAGGGATGACAATAACAATGAAAGTAGACTGGGATCATTTACAGTATTTTTTGGTTTTGGCTCGTGCGAAAACCTTAACCAATACTGCACGAATTATTGGTGTGGAGCATAGTACGGTTTCTCGACGTATACATGCGCTAGAACTGGCTTTAGGCACGCCATTATTTAAACGTGAAGCCACAGGTTATGAGCTTACCTTAGAAGGTTTGGCACTGGTTCCTCGAGTTGAACAAATGGAACAGGCTTTTTTACAAATCGAAAAACCTAACCAACCTATGCAAGGTCGTGTGCGAATTGGCACACCCGAAGGATTTGGAACAGCATTTTTGACACAGCTCTTGGCAGAATTGTCCAAAAAATATCCATTGCTGACAATCGACCTTATTCCTGTGCCGAAAATGATCAAGCTTTCACATCGTGAAGCAGATATTGTTATTTCCATTGATCGACCGAAATCAGGCCCCTATATCATTACTCGACTGGCAGACTATTGTTTAAAGATTTATGGCAGTAAGGAATACTTAAAAAACACGCAACCCATTCATACATTAGAAGATTTAAAATCACACACTTTTGTGAACTATATAGATGATTTGGTCTATAGCCCTGAACTGTATTGTTTAGAGCGCTTACCTATTCAGCTCAATGCCAACTTTAGAAGTAGTAGTATTTTGGCGCAACAAATTGCCGTGAGTGCGGGTGCAGGATTGGCAATATTGCCCAAGTTTTTGGCCGAGGAAAAACCCGAATTAGAACAGGTCTTGGCGCAAGATGTTCGTTTTGTACATACCTTTTGGATGCTAACCTTAGTCGATTTACAACATGAGCCACGCATTAAATTGGTTTGGGACTTTTTGAGAAAAAGAACCGACCAATATCATAGTTTATTAATGGATTAAGTCAGGATGGCTGCTTCTAAACTATAACTGTTATAGAAATTTAGATGAATGTTGTATCTATGCTTTCAAGTGATATACCCCAATAATCACCTATAACCATTAGGGATTTAGAGTACATCTTATGAGCAATCAAGAGCCTAAAAAACCGCAAAAATATGCAGACAGTGAAATTTCAGATAAGGCCTTTAAACGTGCCATTATTTGGTTCTCAATCTATGTGCTTTTATTCTGTATTGGTGTAGCGTTTGTCGTTGGTGCAGATAATTCTTATCTACCTTAAGCGATAATCTATTCGCTTATTGCAACTCGCTATTGCATGTATATCTTACATTTCATGTTCGCTCATGATCAGTTCATAAAGTATTAATATGATCATTAGGCCAAATAATTTGGTTTTAAATTTAAAAAAAAGCTTGTAAGTCTACATTTACAAGCTTTTTGCATTTTTAAAGTGATCATATCACAGATATAAAATTACTTTCCCATCTGAATAGCTTATGCAGGACTTTGCTTTTTAACTTGGTGCTGTAGATGCGTTTGAATATATTCACCGTAGACCGACATTTTTTCAAAGATGTGTTCTGAATAAAACATGTCTTCTACCAAGACTTGCGCACGGTCAAACTCATATAAACCTAATCGTTGTAAAATTTTCGCATTGATAAACGAAAATTTTTGGCATAAATCGATATATTGCTGATCTTTGTCTTTAAATAGCAGCTTTAACATATTGATTTTATTTAGATCAAAGTCAATCGGTTCAGCTTTATCCGCCAATACATGGATTTCAACATCTAAAAATTCAGCGAGCTGTTTTAATTTTTCTAAGTCGATATCTAGATGTGTAATACAAATGATTTTGGAAACTTTCGGATTGCATAAGCTATTGATCAAACCAAAATAGAAGTATTCTGCTGGCGATAGTTGTTCTTTATGTAGCTCAATGTAGACATTTAGTCCCGATAAAACATCTTCAACTTTAAATGCGCTAAGTTTAGCCTCCGCTTGATAATAACGATTCAATATCGCAACATTTTCAGGGCTTTGTGGTGTAGCGTAGATCACCTTCTGATTCAAATTCGCTAAGATAAAGGGTGCAAATAAAAAAGCCGCATTTTCAGCCTTGGCGTGCATATACTCCTGACAAATACTGACATAGCCCACTTGCTGTACTTGGCGCAAAATTCGACTTCGTAAAAGCACCGCTTCTAAATTAGTATGCTGTTGTTGCAACAGATGCAGCGTTGAATCTGTCAATGGAACATCCACCAGTAAATGTTGTAACAGTTCTAATTCACTGGCTTTAAACATACTCAACTCCCTAACTTCCATACCATTTGACGCCACAAGTGTTGTGGTCTATGCACCTTATAAAAAATTCAAGCTTAAAACTAGATACAGTGATTTTGAAAAAACATATAACAGTACAGACTCATCTGTTATAAAAATTTAATGTAAAGTTTCATTTACTGATATATTTATAACAGAATTTTGTCTTGTTGATGACTATGTATAAATCGGAACAGCTTGCTCAGCACCTACGTCAACTGATTGAAAATGGCACTTTAAAAGCGCACGAAAAGCTCCCGTCTTTGCGTGAACAAGTGCAGTTGTCCGGCTTTAGTTTAATCACGGTCATGAATGCTTATCAGGAGTTAGAATCGCGTGGCTTAATCTATGCACGTGAAAAATCAGGCTACTATGTAGCGCAAGGCTTGCTCGAAATAGAGGATGAACAAACTCAGATTGTGTCCTTAAACACGCCGGTTGAAATTAACTCTCTAGTCTTTAAGTATTTAAAATCAATACAAGATGAAAAAGTCGTTCCATTGGGATCAGCTTTTCCAGCTCAAGACATTGTTTTTTCTAAAAAGTTAACCCAAATCATGGGGCAAATTTCCCGAAATCCCACAAGTTACGATGCCATTGATAATCTTCCACCCGGTAATTTAGCCCTTCGTAAATTGATTGCACAGCGTTATTGCATGCAAGGCATTGCCACAGATCCAGAGGATATTGTGATTACCTCAGGCTGTATGGATGCACTGAATCTTTCCTTACAGGCCATTGCCTCACCGGGTGACTATATTGTGTTACAGCAAAATATTTTCTATGGCGCCTTGCAAGCTGCAGAGCGCTTAGGCCTTAAAGTGGTGACCTTACCTGAACATCCACAAGACGGTTTTGATTTAACCGCGTTTGAACATATTCTAAAAACTTATCCCGTCAAGATCTGTTGGTTGATGCTGAATTCGCATAATCCTGTGGGCTTTACAGTCAGCGATGAAATCAAGCAAAAAATTGCCGTGCTCTTACACCAATATCATGTGCATTTAATTGAGGACGATGTGTATGAAGAAATGCATTATGCGTCTAAGAAACCTGTTTCAATGAAATACTTTGACCAAAATAATATGGTCTTACACTGCTCATCTTTTTCTAAAACTTTGGGCGCTGCATTTCGGGTCGGTTGGGTGCACGCCGGTAAATACTCTCAAGCGATTCAACACTTACAGCTTATGAGCACTATTTCCGTCAATACCTTATTGCAAAATGCCTTGGTGGAATTTATTTCAAATTATCATTATGAAAAACATTTACGGGTCTTAAGAAAAAGTCTACAGCAACATAAATTACAGTTTTACCGTTATTTAGAAAGCCGCCTACCGACTGGATGCAAATTACAATATCATCCAAGTGGTTATTTTCTTTGGTTAAAACTACCAGAAAATATTGAAAGCATGGCGGTCTATGAAGCCTTAATTCAACAGCAGATCGGTGTTGCTCCAGGCCGTTTATTTAACGTATCAGAAGCCAAAACTCAATATATCCGTTTAAATTGTTCCTTTGCATGGAAGGATGAGATTCAACAGGCTTTAGATGCCCTCCTTAGTACAATCTCTGCACTTTCCTCAGATCAGACGAATATTTGACAATTTTTATTGTCATTATTATGCTCAAACAGATATTGTTCAAATACATATATTTGTTGTTGAGATAACAATGAATTCATTCAATATTTACCAAAATTCAAAAAACAAATAGGTTAGTTCATGGAAGATCAAAAACACAGTCAACGCATACATGCCTTTAGTTCGGATGTACTCACAGATCTGGATGCTGTGGGGATTGCACAGCTCATCAAATCTAAAGAAGCCTCCGTGCAAGAAATAACACAAGCGGCCATTGCACGTGCGGAACAAGTGAACCCGCATCTAAATGCCATTGAACTGGACTGTTTTCAGCGTGCTTTAGAGCAAAATCAATATGTTGAACATGGTCTTTTTGCGGGTGTCCCTTTTTTCTTTAAAGATAATCTAGATTATCAAGGATTGCCCTCACGCCATGGTTCAAAGGCCATCGGTTCAAAACCAGCCGATCGTAATCCTCAAATTAGCCAACAAATCTTAGATCAAGGGTTTGTCGTATTAGGAAAATCCAAGCTCCCTGAATTTGGTCTAAATGCCAGCACCGAATATAAAGATGGATCAGCCACCTATAACCCTTGGCATTTAAGTTATTCCTGCGGTGCATCTTCAGGGGGTTCCGCAGCTCTCGTTGCAGCCGGTGTAGTGCCGATTGCCCATGCCAATGATGGCGGTGGTTCGATTCGTATCCCTGCTGCATGCTGCGGTTTGATTGGATTAAAGCCTAGCCGTGGCCGTACTTATGACAGTGAAGCAGCAGGCTCTCTTCCGATTAATATCATCAGTGAAGGTGTCCTAACCCGTAGCATACGAGATACTGCTCATTTCTATGCAGGAATGGAATCAAGTTATTACAATAAAAAGCTGCCACGCATAGGCATGATTCATGGGCCTTCTAAACGTCGATTACGCATCGGTTTAGTCCCGCAATCGATTACAGGGCAAATAGATAGCGAAACAACTGCAACCTTAATGCATAGTGCAGCACTCTTAGAAAAATTAGGCCATCATGTTGAAGAACTTCAATTACCTTTTTCCTTAAGCTTTGTTGAAGATTTTAGTGAATATTGGGGGATGTTATCCTTTTTACTGAGTACCTTTGGCAAGAAAATCTTTGGCGCTGACTTTAATCCAAAAGAGTTAGATCACTTAACCGTTGGTTTATCGAAGTTGTATAAAAAGAACTTTTATAAAACCCCGCTATTTCTGTATCGATTAAAGAAAATGCAGCAGCAATATCGTGAAATCTTTAAGCATTATGACGTTTTGCTATCGCCTGTACTTGCACATACCATACCTAAAATTGGCTATTTGTCACCTCAATTACCGTTTGACCAGTTATTTGAGCGTATACAGAACTATGTGACATTTACCCCTATCCAAAATGTGGTGGGTGCGCCGGGTATGTCGATTCCTATGGGAGAAACGCAAAACGACGGACTACCGATCAGTATGCAAATATCAGCCGATGTCGGTGATGAAAAAACCTTGATTGAACTGGCGTATGAAATTGAAGAAGCTCAGCCATGGCGACGTATTCAAGATATGCCTCGAACTGCTTAACAAACTAATCAAAGAGTTAAAAAAAGGGAGCTGATTGGCTCCCTTTTTTTATTCAAATCCGCAGAATAAAGCTTTTCAATTATTCGCTGTATTGGAATACAAGATGCTTAATTAAAATGATACGTCAGTCCTGCATATACCGCCCGACCTTCACCCGGTGTTAAACGAGCAGGATCTTTGCCGGCATCGTTATAGCCCGGTGTCACGGTAGATGCATATTTTTTATTGGCTATATTTCTGAAATCCAACCACGCCATATATTGTTTTTGTGGTTGTATATAGCCGAACGATGCTCCCCAAATTTGCCAATCTTTTGCGTAGAAACTATTGGCATAGTCGGTTGCAACCTTTGCGGCATAAAGTGTATTAACAGCAGCATAAAATCCTAAAGGATGTTCGTATTTCAGTTCAGCCTGATAGATGTGTTTTGGTATACCTGCAAGTTCATTTTTTCCAAATACCGCATCATTTTTATAGTGAAAATCATTCAAGGTATAGGCTTGTTTCAGTTGAACTTGTCCATATTCATCATTTTGCCAAAGTGAACTGTTTAAACCGATTTCAAGCCCCTGATGGATGGTGTCTGAAGCATTCGATTCAGCAATAATCTTTTTAGGCTCTGATTGGATTTCAACGGCCAGTAGTTCATTTTTAACCTGCGAATAGTAATATGCAATATTCCATTCACCCAATGCATGTTGACCACGTCCACCTAGTTCAAGAGTATTCGCTGTCTGACTTTTCAAATGAATCGGAGCACTTTGGCGTCCCGTTGCTGCGCCACTACCTTCTGGGAAGTATTGATCCGAACCCCAAATTAAAGCCCATGGATGTGGTGCTTCTAAGCTTCGACTGACATTGGCAAAGAGCTGTGTTTCAGGTTGGATTTGATATCGAAAACCTAGCGATGGCAGGACATTCCATTCACGAATATTTTCTTTATGACTTTGCACAGGCCATGTCACTTCACTTTCACGATGAGTGTACGCCAATGCAACTCGACTATCGAGCCAAAACTGTGGGTGTAGTGCCAAGGCATTGGCATAATGTAAAACATAGTCACCACCTTGGTAGGTGTAATGCCGCGTTTCTGTACCCGCAGCATAGGCGCCTTGCGCAACACGCAAGCGTTCAACGACTTGACCATCTGGCAAATGCGTGGTACTACGGAAACCTAAAGTATTTTGGCTTTCATGCCCCCATAGCGTTCGGTCAAATTGGTAGTTAAATAAGGTACTGATATCGTCATAGTCAACATCGGTACTATACAAACCTTCTTGCAAATCCATCGGATAATGATGATAGGCCAGACCCAACTGTAAGCGATCACCGGTGTCCAAAGTCATATTGGTTTTATTCGCCAACCAAAGACTTCCCGGCTGCGGACGATTATTATTCAGCGAGATATTTTGGGCTACTGCTTGTTTTGGATTTTGTTCAATCTGTTGTTGGGTTAGACGTCCCGGAGTTTGGTGTTCAGTCTCTCGGTAACGCAAATAAAAACGTGTATCTAGGTTAGGGTTTATTTGATATCCCACATTGGCCGATAAACCTTTGCTCTGGCTTGAAGCATGATCTTGAAAACCGTCATCATCACTTTGCGTTAAGGAAAGATAATAGTCTAAGTCACCGATTTGTTGTCCTGAGCTGATTTCACTTTTTTGATAACCGTGGCTACCCATTTCGTGATGCACTGACAGTTTTGCTGCATTTTTTCCTGTTGGGCTTGCATAGTTAATTAGACCACCCAAGCTTAATGCGCCACGTGTTAAACCATTAGCCCCTCGTAAAACCTCTATATGGTCTACCCACAGCGGCTCAAGCAGTTCATAAGGTGTTCCTCCTGGCCCTGTAAATGGCAAATCATCTAAGGTCACATACAACCCTGAAGCATGCGCCCCCGGTGCACGATTGATCCCCGAGCCACGTATCGACAGTTTTACCCCTTCATTTCCAGAAGATGCCGCGTAAATCCCCGGTTGATTTTTAAATAAATCAGCATTTGTTCGCTTCGGTATATCTTGAATGTCTGCTGCAACGATCGCATTGGTTGCACCATTTACTTTGGTTAGTGCTTTTTTTATTTGATCATCCATTGAACTTTGTTCAACGTTAATGGTGATTTCAGGTAATACATTGCTATCTGCAACACTATATTGTGCCATTGCAGTAAGCATCATCAGGCTTAAAAGCTTAAGTGACGTGTTGTTATATTTGGAAAATTGAGGGACATCCATGATTGCGTCTTCTAAGTGAAACGAATTTAACGGCAAGGATTGTAGTGTGTTTTATCATCATGTATGTATCAAAATATTTCAAAATTCATGATATTTATCAATATCCTTCTTCGTATTTTTATATTCAAATGATTTGTTAAATGAAATAAAACAGATAATTATATTTTTTAGTCAAAAATAAAAGTTTCTAAATAAGATAAAAGCCCTCAATCGATAAAGATCAAGGGCGTGTATGGATTGAGAGTACGCATTGAAAGATTTTCGGAAAGTTAGATGTCAAATCCTGAACATACTTTCAATCACACTCTCGTTAAATTGATATTGAAATTTCTAAGGCAATTTAAATTAAACAATTCTCTGTAACGGCATTAGAAGTTGTACATCGCGACCGCATTGATTCGGTTATCTTCACCCTTGGTACTGCCATTTGGCGCAGCACCAAAAGCTTCACGTTCACCATAGACATATTCCAGACCTAAACTAATCGGCTTAACAGGGCTGTAAAATACATTTGCCCATGCTTGCCACAAGTTTTTATTGGCCTTGGTTTTATCGACTAATGAGTTGACATAATCTGCATTGTTATCTGCTTTCATATAACCATAGCCCAATGTTCCGCGCCATTGTGCTGAAATTTGTTGAGTTAAACCTACTGTAATCGAGTCAAATTCATTGGTGGCGATGATGTCTTTATCCGCATTAGTGACAAAACCTTGGTTGGTCCATGACACAAAACTACTGTCGCCTTTGACATGGTAATAATCCGCCTTGAGCACTGTTTTATCCGTCAAATCTAGTTTTGCGCCCAGACCAAGCCCCCATGCGGTTTCTGTATCCGTATCCGTTTTCTTTTCAGCACCTATCGCACGTGCGCTTAACATCAGCGTATCTGTCATTTTATGGTTTAAACGCGCTGTTAATGCAGGCAAACGCATGTTTGAACTGTCATCCTTAGAATCTTCGGCAGCGAGTACAAGATTTGTCTCTGGACTAAATTTGTGACTATAGCGAACTTGCGGTGTACGTTTAACAGCACCACCGACATAGCCCAATGCATCAATGGTTTCAGGCATATAATCAGGTACAGCAAAGTTAGACCATGTTTGCCCCACCAACCAATCACCATAGGTTAAATAGGCATGACGAATACGTAGTCCATCATTTGCACCCAAAAAGTCGACTTCAATTTTACCACCTACATCTCCCACTTGAGTCGGCGTTTTAAAGTCTAGTCCTAAACGTGTGGCAGCAAGTGTTGCTTTTAAACGATCTGAACTTTCAGCATTCCCTTCTAGCGGAACACTATTCATTTGGTTATACAGGCGAGATAAGCTGCCGCCTTCTGTCTGATAAGATGCATCTGCTCGCACATTGCCATACAAGCTAAATTCAGCGCCCGATTTGGTATTTAAACTCAGGCTCGGTGTTTGAGTCGGTTTTTGATTCTGCGCAGCAACTACAGATCCTTGTTTTACGTCTTTGATTTCACTCGACAAAGTGTTTTGCTGCTGAACATATTGCTGCATCATGGCTTTTAATGCTTTGACTTCACCACGCAACTGTTCAACTTCAGCTTCGCTGACTGCCGCATGTGTCCACATGGGGAACGCGACTGCACAAGCTAGTATCATCGGTTTAATTTTAAAGGTTTTTTTGACTAAATTTAGCTTTTGAGTTTTCATCCTGACCTCGATTTGGGCAATGCCCTTTCCTTATTTTTTGTCACAATTTCCCACTAGCCCTCATGCTGTGCATCAGGGCCTGGAAACTTAAAATTTTGGGGTAATGTTAAATCTTTAAATATCGGCTTAATTCGCTGGATTTTTGATAGCTTGCGTATTGAGTTTTGGCGATTGACCTTGAGTAGATGCCTCTACAGACGCTTGCAAATTCACCATAAAGATCGCCAATGCAGCAATAACACCGGGAATGGCTATCACCAAGAAGTTCATTTGATGCGGCAAATTCATGGTTAACAGTGCCCCTGTAAGCACAGGTCCAACGATTGCACCAATTCGTCCAATACCCGATGCCCAGCCCATACCTGTAGAACGTACCGTGGTTGGGTAGTATTGTGCGACAAAGGTATAAAGTAGGATTTGCGAACCGATGGTAGCTGCGCCTGCTACAGCAATTAAGGTATACAGAACCATTTGCGGACTGTTAAAGCCCAGTAAGATTAAAGCCAATGCGCCACACATGAACATGATGCTTAGTACTTTCTTGATATGGAATCGGTCTGCCAAAGCACCACCACCAATAGCACCTACCATTCCACCAATATTCAGTGCAAAGAGGAAAATCATACTTGCACCTAGCGAATAGCCAGCTTGAATCATCAATTTTGGTAACCAACTTCCAAGTGCATAAACCATCAATAAGCACATGAAAAATGCAATCCAGAACATAAACGTACTGAAACTACGGCCTTGTTGAAATAATGCTTTTAACGGAGCTTTGTCTTCTTCAGAAACCTCATTGAGTACAAATTGAGTATCTGTTGTGAGGACTTGTTCAGGGGCAATTTTTGAGACAATCGTTCGAGTCGTATCTGTTTGATGCTTTGAAGTTAAATACATCAATGATTCAGGGAGGAATTTCCAGATTAAAGGCAGTGCAAGACATGGAATAATCGCAATATAAAACATGATTTTCCAGCCATATACAGGCACTAACCAAGCACCCAATAACGCTGAAGCCATACCACCAATGGCATAACCACTAAACATTAGTGCAACCAAGGTGCTGCGTATACGTTTTGGCGCGTATTCTGTCATTAATGCCACAACGTTCGGCATAACACCACCGATGCCTAGACCGGCAAGAAAGCGTAAAATACCAAACTCAACTGGAGTACTTGCAAAAGCACCGCAGAAGGTAAAACCACTAAAAATACCGACGCAGATCATAATGGTTTTTTTACGACCAATTTTATCGGACAGTGTGCCAAAACACATGGCACCGAACATCATGCCAAATAAAGCCGTACTTGCCAGTAAGCCGGCTTGTACCGCAGATAATGACCATTCTTGCATCAACAACGGTAAGGCAACACCATAGATCACCAAGTCATAACCGTCAAAAATAATAATCAAAAGACACCAAATTAAAACACCCCAATGAAATGGCGTAAATTTGGCTTCATCAACCAAGGTATTAATATTAATTTTCTGGTTTTGCATAGCCCACCTCCTAATTGTGAAGCTTGTAAAATTCGCTTTTCACAATGAATAAGTCGGTGCTTAATGTCCAAAACCGATTAGGCATGTTTGTATACCTAAAAAGTTGAATACAAATTAATCCCTTGATTCCGCTTTATTTAAATAGATCATTTCATATGTGCAGTTCATCTGAACGTCTAGCGACAGCATACTCAAAACACAGCACGATCATAAGGAATCGCTTCTAAATCATATACTTGATAAACACTATCAAATAAACCACGAATATCTTCGCTTTCATCCATATTACGTACAGCCATAAATACTGGGCTAATCGCGGCTTCATCTAAGATAGGAACAAAGGTTAAATGTGTTAATTGCACACTTTGGGCACTCATTGGAGTGATACAAACCCCTTCATTAGCTGCAACAAAGCCTAGAGCCAGTTGTAATTCACGTACTTCGCGTACTTTTTTAGGTTCCAAACCATACTCTGAAAATATGCCACGCACTTGGGTCGAAAAGTTTGGTTTGTTGTGATTTGGGTAAAAAATCAATTGTTGATCGATCAGATCTGCAAGATATATACCTTCCTTTTTTTGTGCCAAAGGATGACTAGCGTGTAAGGCTACCACTAAGCGTTCTTCACGAAGTAAAACCCGTTTGATCGCAGGGTCTGAAATACGCAAACGCCCAAAGCCGACATCTATACGACCTTCCTTTAATGCTTTGATTTGTTCAGTGGTCGCCATTTCCTCCATTTCTATTTTTAAATGTGGATGTTGTTGTTTGAATAAATACAAAATATTCGAAAGTAAACCAAACAATAAAGAGCTTACAAAACCGATTGTCACGGTCCTTTCTGTCAAACCGATTCGTTTCGTCATTGATTTTATTTCTTCTGCATTAGACAAAAGTTTTAAAGCATGATGATAAAAAAATTGGCCTGCTTCCGTAGTCTTAAGCGGACGGCTACCGCGTTCAAATAACTGAATTCCAAGCTCATGTTCCAAATTTTGAATCTGCCGACTCAAAGGTGGTTGAGCTATATATAGTTTTTCTGCCGCTTTGGTAAAACTCTGCTCTTCAACCACCGCGACAAAGTATCTTAAGTGTCTTAGTTCCATGGCTAACGATACCTATTAAGTATAATAAAATGCAAATTTGATCTTCGACGTGAAGATTTTATTCTTTTAAGGTATATCACATAGACAGGATTAAGCAACTTTAATCCCATCCAACAGATCAAAAACATCGTGCAGCCCATTCCCTGAAAGAAACTTCAGCCGCTACATGAAACAACTTAAAAAGTATTGTTAGACAACCAAACAAGGAACGTGGCAGCCAAAGACCTCTTTTATCGAGTGATAGCCACCCATACTTAAATGCATACTTAAGGAGATATAGTATGAACCGTCAAGAGATTGATGTTCTGGTTAAACAAATGAACGTAGATACAGCGACAGGGCCTGTTGACCAACGTGTACAGCAAGTTGTGGTACGTTTATTGGGTGATTTATTCCAAGCGATTGAAGATCTAGATATTACTCAAACTGAACTATGGAAAGGTCTAGAGTATTTCACAGACGCGGGTCAAGCAAACGAATTAGGTCTTTTAGCCGCTGGTTTAGGTTTAGAGCACTATCTAGATTTACGTGCCGATGAAGCTGATGCGAAAGCAGGTATTACAGGTGGTACACCACGTACCATTGAAGGCCCTTTATATGTGGCTGGCGCACCTGAATCAGTGGGCTTTGCTCGTATGGACGATGGTACGGAAACCGATAAAATTCCAACTCTGTTTATTGAAGGTACGGTAACAGATACCGAAGGCAACATCATTGAAGGCGCTAAAGTTGAAATTTGGCATGCCAACAGCCTAGGTAACTATTCTTTCTTTGATAAGTCTCAATCTGACTTTAACCTTCGCCGTACGATTCTTTCTGACCAAGACGGTAAATATGTTGCACAAACTACGATGCCCGTTGGTTATGGCTGCCCTCCAGAAGGTACAACTCAATTTGTTTTAGACAAACTAGGCCGTCATGGTAACCGTCCATCACATGTACATTATTTTATCTCTGCACCGGGTTACCGCAAGCTAACTACTCAATTCAACATCGAAGGTGATAAATACCTTTGGGACGACTTTGCCTTTGCAACTCGTGATGGTCTGGTGGCAACTGCTGTTGATATCACAGACGAAGCTGAAATTGCACGTCGTGGTCTAAACCAACCGTTTAAGCACATTAGCTTTAATGTTGAGTTAGTTAAAGAACAAGCTGCAGCACCAAATACTGAAGTTGATCGTCGACGCGCTAGCGCTTAATTACTCAATCTAAGGAAGCCGAGCTGTCTCATCCAAGTTTGACAACTCGGCGACTATCCCCTCATTGGACAGTCGGAGAATGGACATGCCACGTATTCCTGTAATTAACACCAGCCATCTAGATCGTATTGATGAACTTCTTGTCGATAATTTTGACACTGGTGAATTTAAACTGCACCGCTCAGTATTTACCGATCAAGCGTTGTTTGATCTTGAAATGAAATACATTTTTGAAGGTAACTGGGTGTATTTGGCACATGAAAGCCAAATTCCAAATAACAATGATTATTACACGACTCATATCGGTCGCCAGCCGATCATCATTGCACGTAACCGTAATGGTGAACTGAATGCCATGATCAATGCCTGCTCACACCGTGGCGCACAGTTATGTCGTTATAAAAAAGGCAATAAAGCAACCTACACCTGTCCATTCCATGGTTGGACTTTTAATAACTCAGGTAAATTGCTCAAAGTTAAAGACCCTGCCGAAGCGGGTTATTCAGATTGCTTTAACCAAAATGGTTCACATGACTTGAAAAAAGTCGCGCGCTTTGAAAGTTATAAAGGCTTTTTATTTGGTAGCTTAAATCCTGATGTGCCAAGCCTTGAAGAATTCTTAGGTGAAACCACCAAAATTATCGACATGATCGAAGGTCAGTCGGAAAATGGTTTAGAAGTTTTACGTGGTTCATCTACCTATACCTATGAAGGTAACTGGAAACTGACAGCTGAAAATGGCGCAGATGGCTATCACGTTTCAGCCGTGCATTGGAACTATGCAGCCACCACACAGCACCGTAAAGAAGCACAAGCAGCGGATAATATTCGTGCTATGAGTGCGGGTTCTTGGGGCAAGCAAGGCGGTGGTTCTTATGGTTTTGACAGTGGTCACATGTTGTTATGGACGCAATGGGCTAACCCAGAAGACCGTCCAAACTTTAGCAAAGCCGATGAATATACCGAAAAATTCGGCGCACCGATGTCGAAATGGATGATCGAGCGTTCACGTAACCTATGTCTTTATCCAAACGTCTATTTGATGGATCAATTCGGTTCACAAATTCGAGTTTTACGCCCGATTTCTGTCAATAAAACTGAAGTCACCATTTACTGTATCGCCCCTGTCGGTGAAGAGCCAGAAGCACGTACACGTCGTATTCGTCAATATGAAGACTTCTTTAATGCTTCAGGCATGGCAACACCTGACGATTTAGAAGAATTCCGTGCCTGCCAAGCAGGTTATGCAGGGATTGAACTGGAATGGAACGACATGTGCCGTGGTTCAAAACACTGGATTCATGGACCGGATGATGCAGCCAATGAAATTGGATTAAAACCGCTATTAAGTGGCATCAAAACCGAAGATGAAGGTCTTTACCTTGCTCAGCATCAATATTGGTTAAAAACCATGAAACATGCCATTGCTGAAGAAAAAGAATTGGCAGAACAAGTCGCAAATGAACAAGGAGATGTCGCATGAATGCAACTGCACATTTAGACAGCGTAAGCATTGAAGCTGTATCTCAGTTCCTCTACCGTGAAGCGCGTTTTTTAGATGATGAACAGTGGGATGAATGGCTAGCGTGCTATGCCCCAACTGCATCATTTTGGATGCCAGCTTGGGATGACGACGACCGCCTAACGGAAGATCCGCAGTCTGAGATTTCTTTGATTTATTATCCAGACCGCCAAGGTTTAGAAGACCGTGTCTTCCGCATTAAAACTGAGCGTTCATCTGCCACGATGCCGGATACACGAACTAGCCATAACATTAATAATGTCGAGATTATTGAACGTGATGGCAACAAAGTAACGGTGCGTTTTAACTGGAACACCTTAAGTTTCCGCTACAAAACCAACTATAGCTACTTTGGCATGTCACGTTATGAAATTGATTTTTCAGGTGAGCAGCCAAAAATCCTCAGCAAATATGTTGTTCTGAAAAACGATTATATCAACCAAGTTATTGATATTTATCACCTCTAAAAGCTTATTTCACTAAGCAAGTTTTTACTTTCAGCCAGAAGGATATTTGGCTGAAAGGACACGTTATACCAGATTTTCAAAAGGATATTCAGCCATGTCAAACCATAATGTTGCACTTCAATTTGAAGATGGCGTTACTCGTTTTATTAGTGTTGCTCAAGGTGAAACCCTATCCGACGCAGCCTATCGTCAAAAAATCAATATCCCTCTAGATTGCCGTGATGGCGCATGTGGGACATGCCGTGTATTTTGTGAGTCGGGAACTTACGACATGCCTGAAGAATCTTATATCGAAGACGCTTTAACCCCCGAAGAAGCTGAGCAAGGTTATATTTTAGCTTGCCAATGTCGTCCAAGTTCAGATGCTGTTTTCCAAATCAGTGCATCATCTGACGTGTGTAAAACTGAAATTCATGAGTTTCAAGGCACATTGTCTCGTGTTGAAAATATGTCGGATTCTACGATTACCTTTGATATTCAACTGGATGAAGATCAACCTGACATTAACTTCTTGGCAGGTCAATACGTCAATGTCGGCATTCCGGGGACTGAAGAAACTCGTTCGTATTCGTTTAGTTCAAAGCCGGGCAATCGTTTAACAGGCTTCGTGGTTCGTAATGTCCCTGAAGGAAAAATGAGTACCTTCCTGAGTGCCGATGCGAAAGCCGGCGACAAAATGACCTTCAAAGGTCCTTTTGGTAGTTTTTATCTGCGTAATGTCGTCCGCCCTGTGGTCATGCTTGCAGGTGGTACAGGTATTGCGCCGTTTATGTCCATGTTACAAGTGCTTGAAGAAAAAGGTTCTGAACAACCTGTTCGTCTTGTATTTGGCGTAACCAATGACTTTGACATCGTGGCAAAAGACAAGCTCGATGAATTACAAAGCGAACTCCCTTGGTTCGAATACCGTACTGTGGTCGCTCACCCTGAGTCACAGCATGAACGTAAAGGCTATGTGACCAGTCATGTTGAAAAAGATTGGTTAAACAACGGCGATGTAGATATTTATCTCTGTGGTCCTGTGCCGATGGTTGAAGCTGTACGTGGCTGGTTAGATACCGAAGGCGTTAAACCTGCAAACTTCTTGTTTGAAAAATTCTCAGCGAATTAAGGGAGAATAGTTTAATGTCAGAACAAGCCAGATTTAGCAATAAAGTTGTCATTGTAACCGGTGCCGCTCAAGGTATCGGTCGTGGAGTCGCACTACAAGTGGCCCGAGAAGGCGCTCAAGTGGTATTGGCAGATCTTTCAGATTTTGTTGAAGATACGCTGAACGATATTCAAGCCCATAATGGCGATGCCATTATTGTTAAAGCCAATCTTGAAACATATTCAGGCGCTCAATTAGTTGCTACCCAAGCCATTAAAAAATATGGCCGAATTGATATCTTGATCAATAACGTCGGAGGTGCGATTTGGATGAAGCCCTTCCAAGAGTTTTCAGAAGAAGAAATCATTAAGGAAGTTAATCGTTCATTATTTCCAACTATGTGGTGCTGCCGAGCCGTGTTACCTGAAATGATTCAAAATCAGCAAGGGACGATTGTAAATGTATCTTCTATTGCAACCCGTGGTATTAACCGTGTGCCATATTCAGCGTCAAAAGGTGGGGTCAATGGCTTAACCGCTGCTCTTGCTTTTGAGCATGCAAAAGATGGTATTCGAGTCAATGCCGTAGCCACAGGTGGCACAGAAGCACCACCACGAAAAGTACCTAGAAACGCCAACCCATTGTCAGATCATGAAAAACAATGGATGCAAGACGTGGTCGATCAAACCATTGACCGCACATTCTTAGGCCGTTATGGCACAATTCAGGAACAAGTCAATGCCATCTTATTTTTGGCATCCGATGATTCATCTTATATGACAGGAACAGTCGTCCCTGTTGGTGGTGGAGATCAAGGTTAATCTCTAAAAATCATTGGTTAAATTCAACAGGCTCATTGACATAGTCGCATGGAGGCAAAAGCGATGGCACCCCTGTTAAAAACATTAAAAGAAGATTGGTCGATCTCAGCGACGGTTGCAGGATTTTTAGCCGTGCTGATTTCATATTCAGGCCCACTAATTATTTTTTTCCAAGCCGCACAAAAAGCTCAAGTTTCCCCAGCCATGATGATTTCATGGATTTGGGGGATTTCTATTGGTGCTGCGCTGGCGGGTATTTATCTCTCTATTAAATATAAAACCCCGGTGATTACCGCGTGGTCAGCGCCCGGTACGGCTCTTTTAGTCACCCTATTTCCGAATATTTCACTGAATGAAGCCATAGCGGCTTATATCACATCCGCTATCGTTATATTTTTGATTGGCATCACCGGCTATTTTGACAAACTCCTAAAATGGATTCCTCAAGATGTCGCTGCGGGAATGATGGCAGGTATTTTATTTCAGTTTGGGCTTGGACTGTTCACTGCTACAGATAGTATGCCGATCATTGTCTTTGGCATGTTATTGGTCTTTCTTTTTTCGAAAAGACTATCGCCACGCTACGCGATGATTTGGGTCTTACTGACTGGAGTCGTTTTGAGTTTTTCATTAGGAAAAATTAATCCTGTTGATGTGAATTTTCAACTCGCTATACCGCAGTTTATTGCCCCAATTTGGACTTGGAACTCAACTTTAAATTTGGCGATTCCCTTAATCTTAGTCAGTCTGAGTGGTCAATTTCTTCCGGGGATGGCGATCATGAAACTCAGTGGATATGACACGCCAGCTAAGCCCATTATTACAGCGACCAGTATTGCCTCGCTCGCTGTAGCATGTGTCGGAGGCATTACTATTGTTTTAGCGTCTATCACCGCAGCCATGTGTATGGGCAAAGATGCACATGAACTTAAAGAAAAACGCTATATAGCCGGTATTGCCAATGGTATTTTTTATATTTTAGGCGGCTTATTTGCAGGCAGCATTGTCATGTTATTTAGCCTATTACCTAAAGAGTTGGTCGCTGCACTTGCAGGTCTAGCGTTATTAGGTGCGATTGGAACAAATATGTCGGTTGCAATGAAAAATGAGGCCAACCGTGATGCAGCGCTGATCACCTTTTTAGCGACAGCCTCAGGTATGCATTTTTTAGGGCTAAGCTCGGTTTTTTGGGGGATTTGTATCGGTGTTGCGGCACATGTCATTTTGACCAACCGTGTAACTACACAAGCGCCAATGACAACGACTCAAGATTCTAAAAGTTCATAATATCCAAACGCATTGCTAATACAAAGAAGATGGAAAATTACATCTTCTTTGTTTAATCGAAAACTCAATTTTTTGATTTTCTTGTCATTTAAACTTAAAAATTCAATATTCGAAATTAAGAGCTCTATAGGATAAAAAAGGGATCATGTTGCATCATCCCTTTTTTACTTATCTTTGAATTATTTACGTTTTTTCTTACCACTGAGCAGATCTATGGCTTGGGCATAACGTGTAGGTGCAATCCGCTGAATCAGGTCAATAATTTTGGCGTCATTACCGATCAAAACACGACGTTTATTTTGCTTTACTGCATCTAAAATCACTTTTGCTGCAACTTCAGGCGGTGTTTTCAATACTTTATTAAAGGCTTTCGTGGCTCTATCTGGGTTCATACCCAACGCGCGAATACTGTCACTCATACGTGCGCTATTTGCAATATTGGTTCGAATTCCACCCGGATGCACGCAAGTTGCGCTGACTCCAGCATTTTCCAAGTCTAATTCTTGGCGTAAAGATTCAGTAAAACCTCGTACCGCAAACTTCGTTGCATTATAGGCACTTTGAGTCGGTTGAGCCGTCAAACCAAATAAGCTGGAAATATTAACTATATGTCCATCGCCACTTTGTTTTAAATACGGTAAAAATGCTTTTGTCCCATATACCACGCCCCAGAAATTAATATTCATAATCCACTCAATTTCATCATAATGCATACCTTCTACAGTACTGGCTAACGCGACACCTGCATTATTAAAGATCAAATTGACCTGGCCAAATTCAGCTTGGGTTGCAGCCGCCCATTGCTCGACAGCGGCACGATCAGATACATCTAACTGGGTCTGAGTTATTTTCACACCGGTGTGCTTAATCATTTCAGACGTTTGTGCAAGACCGTCAAGGTTCCGATCACTTAATGCTAGATTCGCACCTGCTTGAGCCAGTTGAATAGCTAACTGCTGCCCAATACCTGAACCTGCTCCAGTAATGGCTGCGACTTTGTTGTTAAAATTTTTCATCGTTATTCCTATACAGACTTAATCCAGTTCAGTGATCAAGCCGCATTTTCGTATTATTCATAGCACAAGCTTAACGAGATCTAATCTATGAATGAAATGATTTTATTTAATTTTAAAATATGAATACTATACATAGTTTTTTAGCGGTATTTCTTCAAATCAAATTAATGTAATTCAACATGATTAGAGCAAAAATTAAAAGCTTTAATGAGCTTTTTAGCTCATGCTTTTTTACGGATTGTAGCTCCAATTCTTTTAAATCAAACTGCGTTTGATAATTATAAAAGTGATACAAATCCCAAATGTTATAAACAAAGCTCAACATTTATTCTATTTTTCTACACGATCCAGATTCTACATATTCAAAATCAGTATATAAAATCCACAATATATACTTATTTTTTTGTGAATATAGCCCTTGAAGACAACAAGGCTGATGCTTTGTAATTTTCCAAGTCTTGTGTATCCACCCTTTGGAAGATCAGGGATGCACATCTCTTACTATGTTCAATAGAGGTTCTAAAATGATAAAAACAACTCTTAGCCTAATCGGTTTATCACTGGTGTCTAGCTTAGCATTGGCTGCTGATCCATTGCATGGTACTAAATGGAAAACCATCGATGACCAAACCAAAAAACCTTTATCTGTAGTTCAATTTAATGAAACATCAAAGGGCGTTTTATCTGCAAAAATCGTTGATGTACTCACCCCGGGTGAAGCAGAAAACTGCCAAAAATGTGTAGGTAAATTCCACAATAAACCACTACTCGGTGTGCAAATCGTGAATGGTTTGAAAAATACCGGTAAAAATACCTATGACGGCGGTAAAATTACTGACCCGAAAAATGGTAAAACCTATAGTTTCAATGCCAAAATGTCGAATGACGGCAAGACCTTGAATGGTCGTGGCTATATTGGTGTATCTGCGCTTGGACGCAGCCAAACATGGATACGTGTAAACTAATCCTTTATGTACAAAGTCAAAAGCGGCTCGATTGAGTCGCTTTTTTTGTATGAAAACCAAGAATGAAATTATTCGAAAATAAAAATTAAACGGTATAACGTTTGCTTAGCCCCCATTCGGCTAATATTCGACGATAGGTTGTCGATGAGCGATCTGCTTCGAAATGCGCCTCCATACTGATATCCAGTGGCAATTCCTCAGGTTTTTGACTTTCCACCATGTCCTGATCTTCAGCAAAAATTTGTGCATTAAAATCATAGACCGCTTGTAAATCGCCTGTGGTATCAAAATTACGAGTTAAAGGCACAAATAAACGGGTTTTATTATGCGATACAGGACAACAGGCATTTAATATTTTTAACACTCCATTTTCAGGAAAATCGATGGTTAAAATTGCAGAAAATGGCGGATAGACATCAAACGTTCTTTTCCATAAAAAATCTTCTGGCGCTAAATGTTGTAAGCCATGCGGATAATTACTCACATCACTAAGATATTCTGTATGTAGTCCATAGTCTGTACGCACTGTCGAATATTTTTTCACTTTGGGGTTTTCACGGTCTGCAAAGCTCTCATGATGCACCCATGCGAAATGTGCAACATCAATAAAGCCTTCGAGCTGACGTCCACTTGAACCACCAATATCTACATAAGGTGGCAATATAGATTGGTGCTGCTCGTTATCCCACGTGTCTAAATCTGGAAAATTGGCCGTAGATTCATCGCGATTAAATAAACTGGTCCACACCAATCCATATTTCAATACAACTGGAAATTTAGTTAATGAAAAACGCTCTGAAATTTGTGTCAACTCAGGCTGTGCAGGAATTTTTACACACTTTCCTGCGCCGTTATAATGTAAACCATGGTATGGACAAATGATGTCTTCACCCTTGACCCAGCCTTTGGTTAATGGCACCCCTCGATGTGGACAGATATCACGAACTAAATGAATTTTTCCACTTTCAGTTTGATATAACGCCATTTTTACATCGAGTAATTGCACTTGTTGCGGTTCAGTCGAAACATCTTCTACACGTGCAACGGGATACCAATGCTGCGCCAAAATATTCCAGTCGTTGGCATCAAATGTACTGCACTGAGGTTGGGTAAATAAATTGAGTACTGGAATGGCATTCATAGTTCATCTCGACATTTTCAATATTTCTTTAGCATTTAGCACTATTTAAATTTTGCTAAATCCTTATTTTCTAAGTCGAAATTAAAATCTAAACACATTTCTGTCTATTAGAATGATTTGCATAGATTGTTCTGTTTTTTAGAACAATAAGCATTGATCTCTGCACGATTTGATAAAGCTGGCATGAATATCGCTTAAAATGCATAACATTATAATTCGCTAATCACGCGATAGAGATTGAACCCTGTATGTCGATTACTTTTTCTAGATTTTCTGAATATTTTATGGCGGTTGCACGGACTGGAAGTCTACGCAAAGCTGCTGAACAACTTTTTATTTCAGTCTCGGCAGTACATCGACAAATCGTTTTGGCAGAGGAAGAACTGGGGGTTGCCCTATTTGAACGACTCCCTCAGGGCTTAAAACTGACGCTTGCGGGTGAATTACTGTATGCCGATTTATTAAAATGGCAAAAAGAATATCAACTGACACGAACTCGATTTGATGAAATCCAAGGCTTAAACCGTGGAAACATTGAAATGGGCTTTATTGCAGCTTTGAATGACAGTTTCGTCGTCGACTGCATTCAAAAGATGGCTGAAACCTATCCGTGGATCAACCTCAATATCAGCATGAATAGCAGTGAAGATATTTCCAGAAAAATCGTCGATGCAGAATTAGATTTTGGCATTATTTTAAATCCCAAAAGCCATAGCCAATTAGAGATTTTATCCTTTATAGAAATTCCGTTGGGCTTTGTGATGTCGCCGCATCATACCTTGGGTGGGATGGATAAAATTTATCTTTCAGATATGTTAAATGAACGGCATATTTTGCCGAGTGATCCACTCATTATTAGTGAATATGTACAGACTTTATATAAACATCATAAGTTTAGTCCGATTCAAAAGATCGAATGTAATGACATTAGAATGATATTGTCATTGGTTCAACAGCAATTAGGTATCAGTTTGATGTCATACATGGATGCTTTACCACTGCTTGAGAATAATAAGATTATTTTTAAACCGATCCGTGAAAAAGGCTTACACAGTTTGACCATCGCTTTATGTGTCGCATCGAAGCGCCAAACCTCTCGAATTTCTCAGATCATGATTAATCTTTTGGTGGAAAAAATGGAAGAAATTAAGATCAATTTAAAATCTTTGAACCCCTAAAACCATTATTTAGGCTTTTTTTGTCACTTAATTTTTTGTAAAAAAAAGCCAGTGCGAATAACCCGTACTGGCTGCTGAAAGCTAAAGTTTTATCTGTTTATTTTTTAATCCAATGGATTACCTACAATATTACTAATAATGCCTTTCATAATATGATTGCCTTGTTCTTTACGCAGTTCTGCATACCATTCACGCGTCACACTTTCATCTTTCATATGGGTCACATCACAACGCTTACGCGCTCGCAGTACCAATTCATTGGCACGTTCATTACGTTTATTTTGATAACGACGCAATGAATCTTGTAAGCCCAAAGTATTGATTTGCAAAGAACGAGCTAAATAAATTGCATCTTCCATTGCTTGGCAACCACCTTGTCCAATATCAGGCGTTGTGCTGTGTGCTGCATCACCCACTATCACCACACGACCTTTGTAGAAATCTGCAAAAGGTTCAATATCATGAATTTCTACCCGATTGGTTTTTTGGGTATCTACAGCATCAATCAGCTTTTGCACCGGTTCACACCAGCCCTTAAAATATTCTTTAAATAAGGCCTTATATTGTGTGCGGTCATTTTCTAAGCCTGCTGCTAAAGGGACATCAAAGAAGAAATAGAATCGGTTGTCGGCAACGGGCATCAGCGAAACGCGCTTACCTTCTCCTACAAATGTCGTCCATTGATCTGCCGCAGCAAATTCTTCTGAAATATCGACTAACCCGTTCCAATTGACATAACCAGCATAGCGGCGCTCAACTTGTTCCCCCAATACATACGCCCGTGTCAGTGAATGTGTACCATCTGCACCAACCAATAAATCAGCCTGAACCTTACTTCCATCGGTAAAACGGGTGATCACCTGATCATCTTGTTCTGAGAAGCTCACCATTTTTTTGCCTAGATGAATATTCTCACGACCAAATTCATCCATGAGCATATTTTGTAAGTCTGCACGTGAAACAGGATATGGTCTCTGTCCAACTTCTTCAATTAAAGGAAACAGACTAAACTGCGTCATAACATCGCCCGTTAAACCATCGATATAGGCTAAGTGATCCATCTTGCCACCGAGCTTTTCGACTTGTTCGGTTAGCCCCAAATAGTTCAAACATTTGACACCGTTAGACCATAAAGAAATAGCGGCTCCAACAGGTAAAATTTGTTCTGCCTGTTCATAGATGGTTACTTGGTGTCCAAATTTTTTCAAAGCGATCCCAGTCGTTAAGCCCGCCATACCTGCACCAATAATTGTAATGTCCATCTATAACTCCCCTGTGTTTTTTTAAATATCTTCCTCCTAAAAAGCGAAAAGCATGCCATTTTTTCAAACAAGCAATAAAAAATTCTAAAGTTGGCACACGCTGTGCTTCTAAACACGTGTAAATGCTTGTTTTTATCAAATGTTAAATTTTTAACACTGAAAACTAAATGCATATGTTTTAAATGAAAATAGTGAATGGATTTTATATATGGCAACTTTACTTGCACCTAGTTTTGATATTCCTGCACAATTACAGACACTTACAAATTTAGCAGATGACCGTATTGGTGCAAAAATACTTGAATGTTCAGATGATTTTTTTGCAGAAGCAAAACGCATGCTTCAATTTAATGCACCAATCTTTGTCGAAGATAAATTTGATGATCATGGCAAATGGATGGATGGTTGGGAAACGCGTCGTAAACGCCATGCAGGTTATGATTGGGCAATTATCCAACTCGGTGTTGCTGGTCGAATTCAAGCCTTAGATATTGATACAACATTCTTTACTGGGAATTACCCAGCTTCCGCATCAGTTGAGGCCTGTTTTGCACCAAGTGGAGAGCTAGCACAGGCAGCATGGGTCAATATCTTAGGCAATACCGTATTGGGCCCGAGCCAACACCATATATTGAAGGTCTCAACTGATCAGGTTTTTACCCATGTGCGTTTAAATATATATCCAGACGGCGGTATTGCGCGATTTAAAGTCTATGGTGAAGTTCAGATTCAAGATAGTACGAACACTTTAGACCTCGTTGCGCTAGAAAATGGTGGACGTGTTGTTGCTTATAGTGATGCTCATTTTGGACATCCACGAAACTTAATTAACCCTGGTCGTGGTATCAATATGGGAGATGGTTGGGAAACTAAACGTCGCCGTGCACCAGGTTTTGACTGGTGTATTTTGGCTTTGGGTCAATCTAGTGCAATTGAAAAAATTGATATTGATACTGCCCATTTTAAAGGCAACTTCCCTGCGCAGGTTTCCATACAAGCGATCTATGTAGAAGATGCCACTGACCCTCAACTGATTCCGCAAAGTATGTTCTGGCCGTTTTTGCTCGACGCACAAGACATGCAGATGGATCATATTCATAGCTTCGTTAGTGAGATTTTAAAGCATGAAAAAATATCGCATATCCGCATCAATATGATTCCTGACGGGGGGATTAGTCGCATACGGTTATGGGGAAAAATACATCCTTAATTGCAGTGTTAATCACATAGGAAGCCTTCGTGCTTCCTATGTGTTTGGTTTCAATTTTTTTAATTAAATGCCCTATAAGATATCTAAACATGACACACAGCATAAAAATACAAGCTCTCAGTATTGAAGGCTTTGCGCCTTTTGGAGAGGTCATTTGCACAACTGGACATGATTTTTTCCACATCAATGATGCACATACAGAGCGATATCATGCCCTCGTAGAAACAGAAATTTCAGGTGATGCGGTTGCTGGAATTAGCATCTTTAGAAATATCAAAACCACTGAATTGCCTTTTACGATTTCGATGTTAGAGCGGCATCCCAACGGCTCGCAAGCTTTTATTCCAATGCAAGCACAGGCTTTTTTAGTGTTAGTCGCACCTGCATTGGATGATCACAGCCCTGATCTTACACAGCTATGTGCTTTCATTACTGATGGTAGCCAAGGAGTCAATTATCGTGCAGGAACATGGCATCATCCTCTCCTAACACTCGAAGCACCGAGTAGCTTTGCCGTCATCGATCGTATTGGCGCTGGGCATAATTGTGATGTGTTCCAGTTCCCAATGCCTATTCACATTTCAAACTAATTGTTTATTTTTAGCTTAAATACTTAGAGTTCAATAGACTAAAAATCACTTAACAATTGTTAGTAAATACCTTATTTCATGTCTTGGTATTAATTTGTTTAAATATTACGCAATAAAAAGCCCTCAATTTAGAGGGCTTTATTTATTCTATACAAACTATATTCTATGCATCATCGCATGGTTCAAGACTTAAAATCTGCCATGATTAATGTTGCACATCTATCGCCATGCTTGGTTTTTTAACCTGATCTTTGCTCATAGTCACTTCTTTATTTTTAAATAAATTTAGATGATTGAATACAATATTTAAAATAATCGCCATCAAACAAGTCGAACTAATGCCTGAATGAAAGAGTGTTTGCACCCATTTCGGGAAGTTGGCATAGAAAGAATGATCGATAATTGGAATCATCCCTGCTGCAATCGCAGTCGCAACTATGATGAGATTCTTTTGCTCGTTATAGTCAATTTTCGCCAAGGTACGAATACCACTTGCCGCAACCGTTCCAAACAAAACTAAACCAGCACCACCTAATACAGGGACAGGAATCGCTGCAATCAGTCGCCCCATAATTGGCAGAACGCCTAAGACGACCAAGATCATCCCACCCGCTGCGACAACAAAGCGACTTTTCACGCCTGTAATCGCGACTAAACCGACATTTTGTGCAAAAGCACTTTGCATGAATGAACCGAAGATTGGCGCTGCTGCACTAGATAGCATATCTGCACGTAAGCCATTGGTAATACGCTCAGCATCTACTTTAGTACCAACAATTTCCCCAACGGCAATAATGTCTGCCGTCGTTTCAGTCATAATCACTAAAGTCACAATCAGCATGGCAATAATGGCACTTAACTCAAAAGTTGGCATACCGAAAGCAAAGAAGCTTGGAAATTGAATCCAGTTACCATGTGCAACTTTAGAAAAATCTCCAAAGCCAAAGGCATAAGCCAGCACCGTACCGAAAACGATGGCTAACAAAATAGATAATCGTCGGATGGTTGCATTACGGGTTAAATTCAACGCAATCACAATACCCAAAGTTAAAAATGCCAAACTGATGTTCTCAGCACTTCCCCAGTCTGGTGCTTTATTGTTCCCCCCCATCATCCAGCGGACCGCTACAGGCAGCAATGAAAGACCAATCACGGTGATCACACAACCAGTCACAATCGGTGGGAAATAACGAATAATTTTTGAAAAATAAGGTGCTAGAAAAAAGCCAATTAGAGATGCAACAATCACCGCGCCATAAACAGCAGAAAGCCCACCGCCTGCGGTTACAATGGCAATCATCGTCGCCACACCTGCAAATGAAACCCCTTGAACTAAGGGTAATTTTGCACCGATATATTTCACACCTACGGTTTGTAGGATGGTCGCCAAGCCACCCACAAAAAGCGCCGCGGCAATCAATAAACCGATTTGCGCAGGTTCAAGTCCCGCGGCTGTACCAATAATCAATGGCGGAGCGATAATACCGCCATACATGGTTAATACATGCTGTAGACCATAGGCAAGGCTTTTTCCTGCGCCTAAATATTCATGTTCTGGTGAAACTGTTTTATCTTGTTCTGCCATTTTTATATCCCCTATTTTTTAAATTTGCTCTTAGCTGCCGCGATACGTTGAATATGCAAATGGGCTGATGAGTAAAGGAATATGAAAATGCTGCGTGGCATCTTTTACATAAAAATGAATCACAGCTTTTGGAAAAAAGGTTTCGGTATTTAAAGTCTGAAAATATTCAGCAGTCGCAAATTCAAGGCTATAAGCACCTGCTGTAAAGTCCTTCAGCGCAAAATCATTGACGCGACCATCTGCATTGGTTTGGGCTGAACCTAGTAACTCTCCGTGTGCATTAAATAATTGAATGTGGACATTCGCTGCAGGTTTACCCAGATTGGTATCTAAAATATGTGAGCTAATCATGCGCTAAGCTCCTGTTTTAATCTTAATAAGGCAATTTCAGCCAATTGATGATGAACAATTCGTTTTTCAGTTTCAGGATCATTCAATAATCGATATTGCAGTGCCTGTAGTACATCTTCACTACTAAGGCCAGAGGCTTTGATTAAAAAGAGATAACCATACTTTTT
Source organism: Acinetobacter sp. YH12098 (assembly GCF_013419235.1). Taxonomy (NCBI): domain Bacteria; kingdom Pseudomonadati; phylum Pseudomonadota; class Gammaproteobacteria; order Moraxellales; family Moraxellaceae; genus Acinetobacter; species Acinetobacter sp. YH12098. The sequence continues at coordinate 1,779 of NZ_VPAO01000042.1, read as the reverse complement.
CTCATACGCGATATTGCCTTTGAGCAATGCAAATTGAGTTTCTTCATCTGCTGAAATTTTAGACTGTTCTCGATTTGAAAATTGTTGTTCAAAACTACTTAATTCAGCCTGCGCCTTTTTTTCACCAATCCGGGGATGGTTATCTAAAGCATTTTTGATTTCATCCCAAGTCCAAGCATTTGCAGCTTTTACTGCTTGATCTATGATTTGCGTGACAGAGGTATAAGGGCGCTGCGCCACAATGTGTTCTGCCCAGCTTTCAATTTGCACACAGTGCTTTAAAAAAGTTTTTACATCTGCTTCGGATGCTTTATTAAATTCAACAAGTTGCACTATAAAATCGCCTAAAATTATTGAATGATTGTTCAAATTTAGTTTTGCAATATCAGTGCCAACCTAGGTCTATGATGTCAGTTACCTAAGTACAGGCCTAAAAAAAGAGGAGCTAAGCTCCTCTTTATCCAAATATTTTTTTACTAGACTGCATGATGTGTATACCAATGTTCCGCAATATCACCACGGCGACAAATCCACACTTTTTCATGTGATTGCACATAATCTAAGAATCGTTGTAGTGCTTTAAAACGGCCTGGTCGCCCTAAAATACGACAATGCATCCCAATCGATAACATTTTTGGCGCGCTTTCACCTTCTGCATATAGCACATCAAAAGCATCTTTAAGGTATTGATAAAATTGTTCACCACTGTTGAAACCACCCGGTGAACAAAACTTCATATCATTGCTTTCGAGTGTATATGGAATAATTAAATGAGGACGGGTTTGACCATTTTCATTCGTCAAATGACTCCAAAAAGGTAAATCATCACCATAGTGATCGCAGTCATATTTGATTTGCGGAAATTCAGCCAATAGCTGACGTGTATTGGGACTGTCACGCCCTGTATACCAACCAATAGGCGTCTTTCCAAATAAAGCTTCAAGCACACTAATCGCTTGATCCATGTGCTGACGTTCCAGCTCTATCGGCATATCTTGATAATGTAACCAGCGTTGACCATGTGAAACGACATCATAATTGGCTTGTTTGATTGCTTCGACGATATAAGGATTACGCGCTAAAGCCATACCCACGCCAAAGACCGTCATGGGTAAATCACGTTTTTTAAATTCTTCATGAATCCGCCAAAAACCTGCTCTGGAGCCATATTCATACATCGAGTCCATCGACATGTGCTTGGCAGGAAAACTAGCCGCTCCAATAATATCAGATAAGAATTGTTCTGAGCCTGCATCCCCATGTTCGATGTGGTTCTCTCCACCTTCTTCATAGTTCAACACGAACTGCACTGCGATACGTGCCTGATTAGGCCATACGACTTGAGGTACATCGCCATGATATCCAATTAGGTCTCTGGAATAATCCTGTTGTTGGATCTGGTCAATTAAGTCTTGTCCACGTAAGTAGCCTGTAGTCACTTCAACTTCCTAATTTGTTATATCAAACAGTAAAAAATTAGGTAGAAACAAGCAAATTATGCGCCAATGTCGTAGACGGCTAAATAACTTTTCATATCAATGACCATTGCCTTTTTTTAAAATATTGAATGGTTGCCCTGAATCATCTGCAATGATTGAAATTTGCCAAATTTCATCTATTTCTGGAAAATTCTGATGCAGTTGATCAATGAAATATAGCCAAATCCTAAAAACTATAGAACAATAGAGATATGGGATATTCAAAAGATTTTAAAGACAAAGTCATAGAAATTATGATTCGAGATGAAATGTCTGTGCGAAAAGCAGCACAGCATTTTAA